>JAISRT010000018.1 GCA_031273495.1 Candidatus Ancillula kalotermitis
GCGGCATATAAACACCTTGAAAACGCAATGCTGAGCGGTCAAATTTTCGCGTACATTGGAAATGATATTCCAAACACCAACAACAAAATTGAAGGCGGAATAAATGCGCGCTTGAAAGAGTTGAGACACTGTCACAGAGGAGTTTCGATCGAACACGAGAAGAAACTATTCGACTGGGTTTTGCGGAGCAAATCCGAGGACCCAAAACTCAAAAATCTGATCAAAAATCATACTTTTGGTTGACTTAACTCCGATTTTACAACAAAAGTTGCATTGCTGTCGGGATGACAGGATTTGAACCTGCGACCCTCTGTTCCCAAAACAGATGCGCTACCAAGCTGCGCTACATCCCGATATATTAAGTTGTTGTTCAAATCCCAGGACTTGAACCGCGACCTGCTGTTCCCAAAACAGATGCGCTACCATTTGCTTCGCGATGCTTGTCCTTTTGGTGCTTCGCGCGTTCGCAGTGCCTACGCACAGCTTCACTTGCTCATCATCCAAAATCACTACGCCTCGTTTGCAAAACGCTGCGTTACATCCCGATGACGTGTGATGCGAGCGGGTGAAGGGACTCGAACCCTCTCTAACAGCTTGGAAGGCTGGTGTGCTAGCCATTGAACACTACACCCGCGAGAGTATATTAAGTTGTTGCTGAACCTTAACGGATCAACATGTGTGGGCCTACCAAGACTTGAACTTGGGACCTCTTCCTTATCAGAGAAGCGCTCTAACCGACTGAGCTATAGGCCCTAAACGTATGTGAAGTAAGAGAAGTATAGCAACATTGTGTCGAAAAGTTAAATCTACTGTAAATGCTTGCACCAGAAGTTCGCTATAGAAGGGTGTGGGGTGCTTAACATGCTATTTGAAAACTGCCTCTCGATAGTACTTTAACTCGTTGATGGACTCAATTATGTCGTCAAGTGCCCTGTGGTTGGACTTCTTTTCGCTGGAGCTAGCGAACTCGTCTGGATACCATACCTTAGAGAGCTCCTTAATTGTCGATACATCAATCAGTCGGTAGTGAAGGTGGTCCGAAACGGCAGGCATATACTTGTCAATGAACTTCTTGTCGCTGTGGACTGAATTACCGCCAAGGAGTGCCCGTTGCTGTTTCGGCTCGAAGCGCTTAATATACTCCAGAACTTGCTGTTCGACGTCAGCCACACCGTTGCCATTTTCTAGTTCTGCGAGCAGCCCTGAGGATGTGTGCATTTTAAGGACAAAAGTGTTCTCTTTGAGCAGTTTCATGCCATTCTCTGTGGGTTTGATGATTAGGTCGATGCCTTCGTCGAGCACGTTAAGTTGCATATCAGTGGGAACAACTGCGATTTCCAGTAGTTCGTCATCGTCTCCCAGACCAGTCATTTCGCAGTCAATCCATATTATCGTCTTTGCAGGCGCGTTCTTGTCATTTTCATTCATACTGCCTAGTATAGCACCATTCGCTTTATGTCGAGGGTCACAATAGACAACTTGTTGTATATTTTTGGCGACAAACGCAGAAAATCGAGCGACTAGCGAGATCCTCGGGACAAGCCCAAGGATGACAAGGGACGTCAAGCTCAAGGATGACATGGGGGGACAATATGCCCAAGGGTGACAGAGGGAAACCAAGCCCAAGGGTGACATGGAGGCGCGGTGTGTCCGAGGGATGACAGTAGTGGTCTCGCTAGTGTAACACAAAAAAAACTAGTACACAACTAAGGGGCCACGGCCCCCCACCACCCGTGTGGCTATTGTAGCGCAAAATGGTGACAGAATGGTGCCAAGAATGCACTGTGGTTAATAAGTGCGAGTTTTGCAAATCACATCCAAGGATGACAGAGGACCGAAAGTTGTGCTACACTAGTGTTGTGAGTGACCTGTTTCAAGCATACGAGACCGTTGAGAAGATCTTGATGGAGAACCATCCTGAGTCCGATTTTGAGCTTATTCGTAAAGCGTATGACTTCGGTAGAGTTGCCCATGAAGGTCAGTTGCGCAAGTCTGGTGAGCCGTTTTATATACACCCGATTGAGGTTGCCAGGATACTCGCGGACCTGGGGATGGGTGACGAGACTATTGCGGCTGCATTCCTGCACGACACGATTGAGGACACCGATGTGACATATCAGACAGTCGTCGATGAATTCGGGGAAGGCATCGCGAATATAGTTGAAGGTGTGACCAAGTTGACGAAGCTTGAAGTTGGTGACGATGCGGACGCGGAGACTATTCGCAAGATGATTGTCGCAATGAGCAAGGATATTCGTGTCCTGATTGTCAAACTTGCCGACCGCCTGCACAATGCGCGCACTTGGAAATACGTCCCGATAGAGTCTGCGCAGCGCAAGGCCAAAGAAACACTGGACATCTACGCACCCCTTGCACACCGGCTCGGACTGAACCAGATAAAACGTGAACTTGAAGATTTGTCATTTTCCACACTACACCCGAAGATTTACACGCAAATTGACGAACTAGTGAAGCAGTATGCGCCTGAACGTGACGAACTACTTGAGAAAATAGTTGAACAGGTGTATGACATACTGGACAACACTAGGATTAGCGCGGTGGTTTCTGGGCGTCCAAAGCATTACTACTCAATATACCAGAAGATGATCGTTAAGGGGCGTGATTTTAAGGACATCCACGACCTCATTGGCATCAGGATAATCACCAACTCTATTTTGGACTGTTACGCTGCCCTAGGCGCTGTGCACGCGAAGTGGAATCATTTGCCAGGCAGGTTCAAGGACTACATTGCGATGCCGAAATACAATATGTATCAGTCTATCCACACCACTGTCATCGGTCCAGAAAACCGCCCGATTGAGTTTCAGATACGGACCAAAGATATGCACCAGTTTGCACAATATGGCGTCGCCGCGCACTGGAAATACAAGGCATCCTCCAGAGGCGAGGCGGTGAGCGGCAAAGATGGGCAGAAAAACGATGATGCGAACAATGAGCAAAACCAGCAGACTGAAGAGAACCTAAGGTGGATTAAGCAAATTGTCGACTGGCAAGCGGAGACTGATGATTCGAGTGAGTTCTTGGACTCATTACGCTTTGACTTGAACTCTGAGGAAGTGTTCGTGTTCTCTCCCAAAGGCACTGTTTTCTCGCTACCAATTAATTCAACCCCAGTAGACTTCGCATATTCGGTGCACACTGAGGTCGGACACAAGACTATGGGTGCGCGTGTTAATGGGAAGTTGGTCCCACTGGATTCACGGCTGCAAAATGGTGATACTGTCGAAATATTGGCCACGAAGTCTGAGAAGGCGGGACCTAGCCGTGACTGGCTTAATTTTATCAAGTCTCAGCGTGCGCGCAACAAAATACGGGCGTGGTTCACGAAATCTAGGCGCGAGGAAGATATTGAGTCAGGCAAGGAGAAGTTGTCGCAGTTGTTGAAGGGCAAAAACTTACCGCTCAAGAGGATGTTGACGCATGAATTGCTCCTTGAAATTGCCGACGAGATGAAGCAAAAGAATATTGACGACTTGTATCAGGCAATTGGGCGCGGTGACTTCTCTGCTGCGACTGTATTAAACCACATCTTGACACACCAGAAGGACGACATTGTGCAGGAAATGATTGACGAGAAGGACGCTGGTGCAAAAGATTTTCAGGACTCCGCGATAACCTCTACTGACCCAGCCGAAAGTCGCATTAACCCAGGGATCAGTGTTTCTGGCGATGAGTCGAAGAATGATGTGCTAGTTAAACTTGCCAAGTGCTGCACGCCAGTTCCAGGCGACGAAATTGTTGGGTTTGTGACCAAGGGGAATGGTATTTCTGTGCATCGGAGCGACTGTTTCAATCTGTCAGTACTACGGGGCGAAGTCGAGCCGGCTAGATTTGTACCGGCGAACTGGATAAAGGGTGCCACCACACAGTTTCTCGCGAACATTCAGGTTGAAGGGCTAGACCGTGCCAATCTACTCGTTGACATCACGAAAGTGCTCGGTGAAAATCACGTTTCAATACTCTCTGGGTCGGTGGAGACGACCAAAAATAGGGTGGCAATCTCGAGATGGACGTTTGAACTAGGTGACGCGGGTCACTTGACTACTGTGATTTCAGCGCTGCGCAAGGTCCCTGGTGTCTATGATGTTTTCCGCGTCGTCGGGAAGAAGGCTTAATGCGTGTTGTTATCACCGCAGGTGGGTTGTCGGAGCCGATTGACTCGTTCCGCGCGATTACGAATCATTCAACTGGGCGGCTCGGTAGCGTGATTGCAGAGGAGTTCCTTGCGCGCGGGGATGAAGTCGTCTACATTTGCTCGAGTTCCGCACTGCGTCCTTCCACGCATTGCCCCACGATAATAGCGAACACTGCGCGTGAGGTAAAAAGCGTTGTTGAAGATGTGCTATTGAACCAGAGTATCGAAGTGTTTGTGCATAGTATGGCAGTTTCCGACTTCGAGGTTGAGTCCATTTCACCAGAACTTGTAGATGGAAAGATGCCGTCAGACGCGGAGCATCCTTGTGTTATTTTGCGCCAGACGCCCAAGATTATTGACTTGCTGAAGAAGATTAGCCCCAAGACTAGGGTAGTTGGCTTCAAACTGCTCAAAAATGTGCCCGAAGAGAAGTTGCTTGAGATCGCGGCGGCGCTATGCAGTAGAGCGGACTGCGAATTCGTTGTCGCTAACCTGCTTGAAGAAATTGGTGCAGATTTCCACGTCGCGCGCCTTGTTGACCGCGATTCCAGTGTTCTTGAACGGTGTGGGACGAAAAATGAGATTGCCCAGGCGATTCTGAAGGTGTTGCTCTCCTGAGTTCTAATCGCTAACGCACCAGTATGGATTTTCAAGTTTACGAGCCATAATAGACAACTTGTTGTATATTTTTGGCGACAAACGCAGAAAATCGAGCGATTAGCGAGATCCTCGGGACAAGCCCAAGGATGACACGGGAACAGGCGCGCCGCAAGGATGACACGGGAACAGGCGCGCCGCAAGGGTGACACGGGGACAAGCCCAAGGATGACAAATACTCAATTTAACTTTTCATATGGGCTGTGCTAGAATGTAGTTAAGTGGAGAAATCCCACCTTGGGGACGCGCGAACAGGTCTGCGTCCGGGTAAGTAAAGGAGTAGATTGAACGCTATAATTAATGAAGGCATCGTGGCTGACGAAGTTCGGCTCGTACTTGAAAACGGTGATCAAGCTGGGATAGTCAAGACGTCCGAGGCTAGGAAGCGTGCTGCAGAACTTAATCTGGACCTCGTGTTAATTTCCGACGCGTCAACCCCACCTGTGGCGAAGATTCTCGACTATAAGAAGCACCTATATGAGCAGCAGATGAAGAAGCGTAACTCGAGGCGCAAACAGCACAATTCGGACGTGAAAGAGGTGCGTTTCAAGCTCAAGATTGACCAGAATGACTTCAACATCAAGGTTAACCAGGCGATAAAGTTCCTCAAGGGCGGCGACAAGCTCAAGTTGCAGGTGCAGTTCCGTGGGCGTGAAATTCAATACCCGCAACTCGGTGTCGACCTGCTAGAAAAGGTTAATGAGAAGGTTTCTGAGTTCGGCACGATTATTACTCCACCGCTGGCAGAAGGGCGCAACGTTTCAATGACACTCCAACCCACGGCGAAGAAGGAGAAGACGATTTCCGAGCAGCGTCGCAGGGGCGCAGATGTTAAGAGCGCACGGGCAGAACGACAAGCGAAGCGCCTCGCCGCCAAAGGGCTAGATGTTAATGGTAAGAAAATTGACAAGAAAGGAAGTAATAATGCCGAAAAATAAAACACATTCTG
This sequence comes from Candidatus Ancillula kalotermitis, assembly GCA_031273495.1. Taxonomy (GTDB): domain Bacteria; phylum Actinomycetota; class Actinomycetes; order Actinomycetales; family Bifidobacteriaceae; genus Ancillula; species Ancillula kalotermitis. The sequence continues at coordinate 5,763 of JAISRT010000018.1, forward strand.
GTATGAAAAAGCGCGTCCGTATTACAGGATCTGGAAAGTTAATGCGCCAGGGAACAAAAATGCGTCACAACCTAGAGAAAAAGAGCTCGCACCAGACTAGAGATATGTCAAGGGATCAAGTTTTGGCGCACAGTGATGTTCGTATGGCTAAGAAGCTGTTGGGGATTTAAGGAGGTATATAATGGCTAGAGTAAAAAGAGCAGTCAATGCGGCGAAGAAGCGTCGTGAGGTTTTAGAGCAAGCGTCAGGCTATCGTGGTCAGCGCTCAAGGCTATATCGTAAGGCAAAGGAGCAGTTATTACACTCGTTCACCTATGCGTATCGTGACCGTAAAAAGAACAAGGGCAACTTCCGCGCGCTGTGGATTGAGCGTATCAACGCGGCAACTCGTGCTGAAGGTATGACTTACAACCGCTTCATACAAGGGCTCAAGATTGCAAATGTAGAAGTGGACCGCAAGAATCTTGCAGAGTTAGCAGTGAATGACGTCAAGTCGTTTAATGAGCTGGTTGCTGTTGCAAAGAAGTCGTTGCCTAAGGACGTTAACGCTAAGAAGGAGGGAAACTAATGGGATCAGTAATCAAGAAGCGCCGTAAGCGTATGTCGAAGAAGAAGCACCGCAAATTGCTCAGGAAGACGCGTCACAAGCGCAAATAGTTTATGACGACAAAAATACACCTATTACGCCACGGCGAGGTCGAGAATCCGGACAATGTCATTTATGAACGGCTGCCAGATTTTCACCTTTCCGAGCGCGGTAGGCAGATGGCGGAAGTGATCGCCTCGTTTATTACATCGACAGATGACCTGAAGCGCATATCAGCTATATATTCGTCGCCGTTGACCCGAACGCTAGAGACTGCGGCACCGTCCAGCAGACTACTCGGCGACTTAGACGTGAAGACTGATGACAGGCTGATCGAGAGTTGGAGTAATTTCCGTGGGTTGAACGTGCAGGATGAACTTAGAGCCATGGCGAGGCGGCGTGAGTTCAAGAAGCTCTTCACGCTGATGAGCAACCCCACATTACCCTCCTGGGGGGAGCACTATGTGGACATCGCTAAACGGATGTCGAACGCAATCAACGACATCAAGGCGTCCCACATGGGTGAGAGTGTCCTTATCGTTTCGCATCAGTCACCGATTTGGTGCGTGCGGCGGTTCTTTGAGGGGAGGACTCCGAAGCATAATGTCAAGAAGCGTGTGTGCTCGCTCGCATCAATTACTACACTAGAGTTCAACGACGATGCCAATGAGTTAACAAAAGTGTGTTACCGCACCCCAGCAGCCTCAGTGTAGCGGTCGACACCGCGCCCCCGCGCACCCCGCACACCCGCGAACACACCAACCCCCGTGGACCCTCGGCATAAAGCCAAGGGTGACACACTCGCGGAAACACCCCCCTGTCATTCTTGGGGCACACACCAACCCCCCTGTCATTCTTGGGCTTGTCCCGAGAATCCACGCTAATCGCTCGATTTTCTGCGTTTGTCGCCAAAAATATACAACAAGTTGTCCATTATGGCTCGTAAACTTGAGAATCCACGCAAGCGCGATGTCATTAACGAGCGATTAGCGATGATTTAACAAACGGGGTCAATGTGCTATACTGACTATAAGTATAAAGGGGGTGCGCAAAGTGAATTCTAAAATCATGGACGATATGCCAGTTAAAACACTTGCAAATCAAGACCGTTCTGACGCATCGACCCAAGATTCTCTACCGATTTTTCAGGGACAAATTGATTTCGATGCCATTCTCTTGACGCGCATCGAGAAGGCTGATAAACGAATTGGCGTTATCTCAGTTGAGAAATGCATAACAGGTGCGCGAGAGAAAATGCACGCCAAGTGGGTGAAACGTCATAGTGAGTAATAGTTCTGAGACTTGGACTATCGACGCACTCGATGAAACTAAAGAAGATATTGCGAATATCGGTTATTTTATTGCGGAGACTGCAGGCTCAGAATACTATGGCGAGAGGTTTATTTACACTGCAGAGACAGTTTTGAATTCCCTAAAAACCTGGCCGCTATCTCATCGAAAATATAGCAATGAATACGACGACAATATTCGCAGAATTGAGATCCCTGGATATAAAGCGGCAATAATCTACAAGACATACGAAGACACACTGGAGGCAATTGCGGTTATGGCGTTTCACACCTTACAAAATCCTGAGACCTACAATAAAATTATCTCCGAGAGAGTTCGGATTGCGGATAAAAAGATGAGCCGGTGACACACCAACCCTACTGTCATTCTTGGGGCACACACCAACCCCCCTGTCATTCTTGGGCTTGTCCCGAGAATCCACGCAAGCGGTTCCAACTGGATCTTCGGCATAAAGCCAAAGATGACACATTACCCTACTGTCACCCTTGGGGCACATTACCCTACTGTCATCCTTGGGCTTGTTGGTCCCCCGTAATAATGCAGTCGGTGTGCACTATCTGACATTTGGCATTATTTTTGCTATACTGGGCATATGAACAGACACAGTAGTAAGAATAAAGGTGCCCTCGGATCGCTTAACACCAAGGTCGGCGTGATAGTCGGTGCAATAGTGGTTGTAGTGCTCATCGCGGCGGTGGTATTGGTGACCTTTACAGTTTCGACAACTGGGAACAATAGCGACAACCCTGAGAACTGGCACCCTAGTGTTGTTGTCCTCGATGATGAAAACTTGTCTGGTGCAATGAAGTCACGCTTCGGGTTCGACACATTTAGCAAAGACTCGAAATACACTACCAATGTCGACGCAACGCTCAACGCCTTAGGAGCCGAAAAGACCAGTATTGGCGTGCTCCCTTACTCAATGGTACGCGATATACTGACTGGTGACTCAGAATTCAAGCGCCTCCAGATTTCCGATGAACCCGATGTGAGCTACACTTCCGATGTCAAGAGCCTGAAATACACTATTCCAGTGAACATCATTATGAAAAAGGACAAGGCTGGTGACGAATATGAGAAAATTGTCATCGACTACATGAACCACTTCTACGGGAACTTGAACGGCAAGAGCGAGGAGGATGTTAACACCGACGGATACCAGTACCCACTCCAAAGCGGGGTGTATAATCTATTGGTCTCCCCTGCCCTGTCGGAATACGCATCACGATTCGCGGTCAACTTCCAATATATGACGCACTCCAACCTCGCGATGAACACTCAGACTAGTGCAGATGTCCTCAAAAGCCTAGACAACGCTTCTGACACACCTTCTCTCGCCATTTTGACCCGTGCGCTGACCGACGCGGAGAAGGAGAAATACGTGTCCTACACCTGGGACTTGGACCCACTAGCACCTATTGTTAACGTGAAAAACACTGCCTCATCGATCGCAGTTGAGGACCTCGCCGCGATACTCTCCGGGAAAGAGGGCAACTTCAAGAAACTCTTCGTCTACGACACCACTGGGGTGGAAGTCAACTAGCCTGTCCCATGTCGCCCTTGCGGCGCGCTTGTCCCCATGTCACCCTTGCGGCGCGCTTGTCCCCCATGTCACCCTTGGGCTTGCTTGTCTCCATGTCACCCTTGGGCTTGCTTGTCCTCATGTCACCCTTGGGCTTGTCCCGAGGGTCCAGTGGCGCGGTGTATGGATCCAGCGCAGCGTGGCATAAAGCCAAGGATGACAGTAAGTGTGGTGTGTCTGTCCCCGTGTCACCCTTGGGCTTGTCCCGAGGGTCCAGTGGCGCGGGGTGCCACCCAAGTGGTAACTCTACTCAGCGTCTGGAGGCGTCACGCCGACGCCATATTTACACTTGATTGCGCAAGAGTCGTCAACCTGACCTGCTGCTAGCGTGGTGAACGGCGCGACGTCGTAGTACTTCTCCTGCGGCGCATACTCACCGTCAAGATCGTTAAGGCGTATCGTCGAGAAATACTGCGCCTCTGGAGCAAGCGAAGTAAGCTCAAAACGCTTTAGACTAGATGACTTTGGTGCTGCAGTCTCCGCGCAAGATGTATCCGGTGACCCTGCCTTAATGTTGTTGATGCACGCCTCGTCTGTGGAATAAAACAGTGTGTATTTCGAGTTCTTCAAATTCGCGGGTTTGAGTTGCTCTTCGGGAACTGTGACCTGCGTCATCGCGGCAATCTTAGCCTTGTATCCGTCAAAATCATATTTCGAATCGGTAAACGTGACTTGCGCAATGGAATCACTCAACGGTTTTGCCTCTGCTTCTCCCACCTTGACATCCATTAAAGGCAAATTAGCCACCTTCGTGATTTTCGCATACCCGTTGTAGACATTGCCTAAGTCAAAAAAACCAGTCCCGTCAGGGTTCGGCATAACGGCTCCGCAAGGTGGGGCAATAACACCGTCAGCCCAGGGACATCCGTTCCCGTCAATCATCTTCGTGTCGAAGAACCAGAAACCTGTGTCAGACCTTGAGCAAACTGGGTCAAAAGTCAGTCCTACACCGGCACCCGAACAACTAGTTCCAGTGCTAGACACTTTCGGAGTGGTAGACTGTCCTTTTACAGCGAGGCTCCCTGGCATCCCAGAAATGAAGCCACTCCCGCCGCCTGCGCCCATCTGATTGTTGTTAGTAGACTTGCCGCCCCACCAGCCTCCGCCAGCCCCACCTGTGTCAGTATCCGCCGTTGCTGTTTCACCTAATCCAAAACGATAGCCTGAGCATTGCGTTGCGTTAGTCTGATTTGGGTTTTCGCCGTTAATTACAGTAGCCGTATTAACATTGTCAGTTGTCATATTGCAGGACTGATAGCGCGACATTGCTCTGCCGTTAACAAGTGCAGTTCCGCCTAGAAGACCACCTCCGCCGCCGCCAGAACCATCATTAGATCCAGGAGTATCGTTTGGACCATCGTCACCGCCACCACCACCGCCTGCAACCATAATCCTATCATATAGAGTGTTCGAACCGACGCGTATGTCAGTTGCACCAGCACCCCCGCCATTAGTATTATTCGTGGCTGTCGAGCCAGCTTGCCCGCCGCCGTTATACCCAGCAGTTAATGCTTTACTACCCTTTTCGTCGTTTTTATATCCTCTAGACCCGACGGTGATTAGGAAAGTGTCGCCTCGCTTAAGCACTATTGAGCCCGCGGAATAGCCACCTTTACCGCCGATCGAGTTGTGGTATATATAATTGTCAGAAATCGGAGCACCCTCACCGCCCCAAGTTTCGAATCTATAGACTCCGTTGTCGGGAGCGACCCATGTTGCAGGGTTTCCAGTGTAGGAGTAGCCATTACTACTGCCCTCTGGCGTCGGCTCTAATTTGTCTGCGAGTTTGGTAATTCGCGCCTTACCTTCACCAGCGTTTTGTGCAGTTGACGTGCGAGAGTAGAAAAGATCGCCCACAAAACCAGACCCACCTGCCCCAGAACACGTTGCTCTGACCATGCTGGTTCCATTTGCGCCACCGAACCAGCCGCTGCCTCCGCCTCCGTTATGGGTTTCGCTACCACCAACACTACCGCCACGTCCTGGTGCAGCCTCTTGACCTTGCGTCGGTTGTCCGTAAGTATTAATAGTAGTACCTGGAGCCCATTGCGTTCCCCCAGTAGGTTGCGTCACACTTACGCTCGCAGTCCGTGCACACGCACCGATTCCCCCAGAAGTTCCACCTCCAGCACCTCCGCGTCCGTCTCCCGAAGTTGTGTTTGGATATCCACTAGCACCACCTCCGCCTCCAGCAACTATCAGCCGCGGGTCAGTTTCTGGCACTCCAGTTAGCGATGCTGAACTACTAGTCCTGATGTCAGTCGCGCCGCCTCCGCCTGAGTAACAATATTCAGCCACTGCAGTCATTATGCCAGCTCTTCCGCCTCCGTTGTAGCCACCATTATATTGACAAGTTGCTGGCGCTGACCCAACGTATACGTAGAGGCGTGTCCCTTGCGTGAGGTATTTCGTTCCTCCAGAATAGCCGCCTGATCCACCTTGGCGCGTTGTGAAGAGGCTGTTTGCCGCATCGCCGCCCTTTGCCCCCCATGCTTCAAGTTTATAATAGCCATCTTCGGGCACGATGTATTCTTGAGGTGCGTGAGATTCGCCGAATTCAGACTTCGCATTGAACTCGGTCACGTTAGGTTCCAAGTTGTCAGTAGTCTCGTATAAAAACGTTATTATCGCCCCGCCAGCGCCATTATTAATGGCTTGACGAAGCAGATAATTCTTCGTTTTACCGACGTAACTTGACCCGCCGCCTCCAGAATATACTACTCCGTCAGACCAACATCCAGCACCTCCGCCGAACCAGCCTCCGCCTCCGCCTCCGCCCCAACCTTGTGCTGCAGTGTGGCTATCACCACCCTTTCCAGGACCTGCGTTCCCACTACTTCCTTGGCAATTCTGATCGCCTCCGACCTTACCCGCTTTCACCTGTGACCCTCCAGTTGCAAATAACACCTGGGCACCAGTAGAAGATCGAACATTTCCTGATGCTCCCGTGAAACCTCCGCCTCCGCCTCCTATACCTGTGCCTGCGCTCGAATATGCATTTGCACCTCCGCCTCCGCCCGCAACGATAATCCGCGGGTCAGTTTCAGGAAGACCAGTTAATCCTTGAGTTGGTGTAGTTAGATTCGTCCAGCGTATATCCGTCGCACCGCCTCCGCCAGCGCCACTATAAGGATCAGCTGATGAATGACCACCTATGCCACCACCATTATACCCACCAGCTTTATTGCCACTCGCCGTAGAATCAGCAACTCCCACGCCACCAGTGTAGATATAAACTGTTTGACCTTGCTTAAAACACTGTTCTCCAGATGTGTAGCCGCCGTAGCCACCAGTAATATTATTTGCATTTCCGCCCTTTGCCCCCCATGCCTCGAGTCGATAACATCCATTTCTAGGGAAGGTGTAGGTTTGGTAGGAATCCGAATAGTTGAAAATTGCCCTCCCCTGGTATGGAAGTGTTTCATCTGCGGTCACGAATGATATTTTGGCTGACCCGTTGCCTGAATTTGTACCGTTCTGCGTTACGGGATAGGTCAATCCTGTGACAAATCCAGAGCCTCCGCCGCCTGCGTACACAATGGCTGCGCTAGCTGTACAAGCACCAGTTCCTCCGCCAGACCAGCCTCCGCCGCCTCCAGCACCCCAACCATTCGTGTCAGAAACAAGGCTTCCTCCTTGCCCAACGCTCCCAGGTGCGCCAAGATTGCATCCAGAGGCACCCCCAGAAACAGTACCCCCTGCAACAGCACCTGTTGCCACGGATGCCTTTCCGCCATTTCCTGGGTTAGTATCACCTGGGTTAGCGGTAGTAGACGCACTATATCCGCCCTGTCCACCTTGAGCTCCACCACCAGTTCCACCCACTGGAAGACCATAGCTAGTCCCATCACGACTCGCGGACCCACCTCCGCCGCCTGCAACTATAATTCGCGGGTCGGTTGCAGAGTCCCCTGTTAGGCTGGTTGAATTACTAGTTCTGAAGTCCGACGCACCTCCGCCGCCTGCTTGTGCGCCCCACCCGTCATAAGTGTTAGCAGAAGCAAGATTAGAGACTTTATCACCGCCGTTTCCACCGCCGTTGAACCCACCTTGCGTTGTGTGATTAGGGTGCTCTCCGACGTAGGCGTAGACTTTATCTCCTGCGTTGAACTTCTTGTATCCGCTAGAATACCCACCGAAGCCACCTTGCGCTTGTGCGTTGCCACCTTGGGCGCCAGAAACTTCTAGTTTATACCAACCTGTCGCTGGGACGGTTATTTCATATGAACCAGGTTGTATATGGGTCTCTGACCAAGAGTCGGCGTTTGCGTTAACCTTCACGAAGACGAGAACTGCCGCGACGACGACTAGTGCCGCCGCAAACATTGCAACAGTTTTCCTACGCTTGTCGCCACTTTTCGGCACAACAGAACCTACAACCGTTGTCACTTGCTCGACGGCGGTGCGCACATTATTAAGTACACTCAACTTCATATCACTAGTATAGCACATAACTTCATTCGCAAATTTTCCTCCGGAATAACTCGTGCCCAGCGTAGCGAGCAGCCGTCCAATTTTCAAGTTTACGAGCCACAATGGACAACTTGTTGTATATTTTTGGCGACAAACGCAGAAAATCGAGCGATTAGCGATGATTTATTTGGCGGCGTAAAGCGAGCGGAGTGTGTTTGAGCACTGGCGAAGCCTGTGCGAGGGGCGTAATGAGAGCGCGGAGCGATCGAACCAAAT
>JAISRT010000022.1 GCA_031273495.1 Candidatus Ancillula kalotermitis
TCGAAAGCTATGTGTTTACAGTTGATAAAGTAGCGAGTAAGTTTTTGTATTTTACCCGAGTTTACTGGCCAAACACAGTGTTTTTGAGACGATGAAGTGTTAAAGTCGGGTTATAGCACCACCTGCGGTTGAACGAAACGAATTCTCGGGTCACGGTTAAACCAGGATTCCTGACGTCTGACCAAGCGCTTGGTGTGCTGGGTAATCCGTAGAAAAACATCATCTAGGGTCTGCGGCTTAAGGTTTGCGGGGTTGAGCACGCCCTCGAAATAGTCTATGAACTCGGAGTACCCGATCGCCTTGCGTGCAGTTTCGCCAAGTTGCCCCGATTGATACAACCCACGCACCTCCTCCTCAAGCCCAAGTTCCCGCATCCTTCGGGTCCTTTCCTCAATCTTCAAGTCTAACTCTTCGCGCGAGTGCTGAATCGCAATCTGCACAGTGTTTTCTGCTCGGTAAACATATTCTGGCAGTCGGTTCGCATACTTCTGAGCGGACGAATTCAGCACTTCTAGGGCCCGCACTATTCTCCGGACATTCTGGGGGTCGACAGTCTTCGCAGTCTCTGGGTCCTTGCGTTCAAGCTCCGAAAAAAGCACTTCCACGCCTTCGGTCGCCGCGCGATTTTCAAGTTCCCTGCGCAGGTTCAAGTCCACACTCTGAAACTCAAAGTTGTCAATAACACTCCGTATATACAGCCCTGACCCGCCTACTAGAATAGGAAGCACACCTGCACCCTTTAGCTCACGGATGATGTCAAGCACTTCGCGTTGATACACTGCCACATTTGCACTCTCAGTAGGGTCCAAAACATCGATCATATAGTGTCTAATTCCGCACCTGCTCTCAAGGTCCTCTCTTGTTTCAAGCGGAGTCTTCGCGGTGCCGATGTCCATTTTACGGTAGAGCGAGAAGCTGTCAGCGTTGATTATATGGCATTTTCGACCGCGCTTCGCCTCTTTTACAGCAATATTAATCGCCAGCTCAGACTTGCCAGATGCCGTCGCACCGACAATCGCCAATAACTCGCAGTCTTCAAGGTTAAGTCCCACCACTGTCTCAGTATAGCAACTTCTGGTATAGCCCGAGTTTAAGGTGTGACACTTTGCCGTGTTATTAACAATTGGAATTCAGGTAGATATGCGGGTCTACGTTTTATGCTACACTAGTGAAAGCGTGTGTGGTGCGCGAGAAGGAGGAAATATGGATGAAGTAGTCAGTGACATTGTGAATATAAGTGAAGGTCTGCCCGTGCGGATTGACTCCATCACTGCGCCGGATTTTGAGAAGAAAATGACTGCAGTCTTCGAGCAGAAAGAGCATCCCAAAGGCACCACATTCCTGCTTGACTTAGCGCGCGTCGCATACATTTCATCTGCGGGTCTGAGAGTGCTACTGATGACGCAAAAAATGGCGCATAGCAAAGGACTGGAACTGATTATCAAATGTTCGAGAGGGGCAGTGCTTGAAGTGCTCCATATGACGGGGTTTGACAAAGTTTTGAATGTTGAGGTGTATGAATGATATATGGGGGCAATAGTGAGTGACACTGAAATGAACACCACAACATCACAGAACGGCTACTTCTTAACGCCGCCTGAAGAGCAGATGCTATTCCAGAAGTTGTTGAACCCGACTAGTAATGCCTACAATGTGCGGCGGTACTTCAAAATAACTGGGCATATCGACCCCACAAAGCTTGAGGCCGCTTTGAACGCCTACATAGCTGGGGAGCCGATTCTGCGCTCAAAGTACGCCAAAGATGTCAGCGGGAAGTTCATGCACTATTTTGAGGAGTGCCTGAGGGTCAAGCTCGAAGTAGTTGAAACTGCAGGTAAGCAGCCTAGCGCAGAAGATTACGATCGCTACAACCAGCCGTTCACACCCCAAAGCCCGGCACTGATGCGCTTCGTGCTCTTCAAAGTCAGTGACACAGAGTCTGTGCTGTATCAAATCTTCGACCACATTATCTATGACGGTGGCGGTGAGCAGCAGTTTATGGACAACCTCTGGGACCTCTACACTGGCGCGCAGGAGAGCATTGCAATACATGAGGACTTTTTCGATTACGCCTCCAAAAGCGCCAAAATACTTGAGGAAAACTGCCAAGAGGGGCTCGAGTATTTCCAGAAACTGTTCGAAAAAGGCATTCCTGAGACCACGCCTCCCAGTAAGAGTACGCGTCCCGAAGTGCTGCCCCAGACCAACCAGGAACTCAAGGCGCACTTCAACTACTCCGCACTGCAAGCTTTGGCGCGCCGGCACAAAACGACAACTTATACGCTTCTAGTGACCGCACTGTTCTTGACTACGGCGAAGCTCTTCAACACCCGCAGCGTAGTTCTAGGTGCCGCAATGTCAGGGCGCAGTGCCCGCGGACTTACTGACCTTAACAATGTGCTTGGAATGTTCGTCAACACTTTACCGCTCCGCCTCGACTTAGACAACGACCCCACGCTTGAACAAGTGGTTAATGCTGTCTCGATGCAGATAGTGAACGCTAAACGCTTCGAGCTGACCCCGTTTTCCCGAATTGTCAAGGCGCTCGATGTTGAGACCCAAAGCGGTCGCAGTACGTTTTTTGATGTCCTAGTCAACTATTTGCACCGCCTGAAGCCTTACACCGCCGAAGGTTTACGGGTTGAGCAGTTGTTATTACCGAACCAGAACCTTGAGCAAGATATGACGGTGGAGGTCATCCATGACGGTGATGATTTAGAGATTAGTCTGCAATACAGTGACCTGGTCTATGAGCCCGAGGTTGCCAAAGCGTTTATCGACCACTATCAGTTAGTGCTCTCGCGCATTGTGGAAGGTCCGGAAAGCATTACGCTAAGTGAGTTAATTGCGCTGCCCGAGGAGTGGCAAACGAAACTTATACAACAGTTCACAGGGCATATAAGTTTGGACCACCTAGACCAGAGCATTCCTGAGCTCTTCCAGACTGCAGCACTAAATTACGCCGACAAACTCGCAGTGGTGGATGTCAATGAGCAGTTAACGTATTCGCAGCTCGATGCACTCTCAACTAGTATTGCCAATATACTGACTAAGAGTGGGGTGAAGGCGACTGACGTTGTGGGAGTTATGGTTGACCGCAGTGTGCGTATGCCGCTGTTTGCGCTTGCCGTGCTAAAAGTCGGTGCGACCTATCTGCCCCTGGACCCGGCGTATCCCGCAGACCGACTGATGTTTATGCTCAGTGACGCCAACGCTAAAGTTCTACTGCAAGATGAGGTTTACAGTGCGAAACTGCCAGATTATGCGCACCAAATACTTGAAAGCAGTGCATTGATAGTCGACGCGAAGAAGAGCCTAGAAGACGGCGCAGTGCCAGAGTTGAAAGATTTGCCTAAACCGAATGACCGAATGGTTATGCTCTACACTTCGGGAACCACTGGCAACCCTAAAGGCGTGGAAATGACCCACCGCAACGTGATCACAACTGTTGCCTATGCGCAGAGGGAATTCGAAATCACTGCCGATGACAATATCGCCTCCTACGCAAGTTTCGGGTTCGACGCCAATATGCTTGACCTGTATTCAAGCCTGACTATTGGGGCGACGCTTTACGTTATCCCCGAGGAAATCCGCCTGAACATCTACAAAATCAACCAGTTCTTCGAGCAGCACCGAGTCAGTTTTGCCTTTATGACCACACAACTCGCACGCCAGTTTGCAGTGTCGATGGAGAACACTAGTTTGCGGGCACTTGCAACCGGTGGTGAGACTTTAGTTCCACTGAAGAAGTTGCCGCACTTTGCCCTTTACAACTGTTACGGACCTACAGAATGCTCGATTTTCGTCACTTGCGGGCAGGTGCAGGAGTATTCGCCACGCATCACGATAGGTAAGCCTAATGACAATGTTTCACTGACCGTCTGGGACACTTTTGGGCAGTTAGCGTTGCCGGGAACTGTCGGTGAGCTCTACATTTCTGGACCAGTTGTGGCACTGGGATACCTTAACCGCCCAGACATCACGGCTGCAGCCTTCAAAGACAACTCCGAGTCCGCGAAACTATTGGCAAATGCGAACTCAGGTACAAGCTTTGTGACGGAGGACTATATGCGCGCCTACCGCACTGGTGACTTAGCGAGCTTGATGACGGACGGCAATATCGACTTGGTCGGACGCAATGACTCGCAGGTGAAAGTGCGCGGTTTCCGCATCGAACTGTCCGAGATTGAGGGGCGCATCAGGCTGTATAAGGGCATAGAAGATGTCACAGTGGTGGCACTCGATATTCCAGGCAGTGGGAAGCGAATTGCAGCCTATATTGTCAGTGACCAGGCGATTAGTATCCCTGACTTGAACGCGTTCATCGCGGCTGAACTCCCAGTGTATATGGTCCCCAGTAGCACAATGCAAATCCCCAGTATTCCGCTCAACCAAAACGGTAAAGTTGACAAGCGTAAACTACCGTCAATCCACATCAAAGCCGATGAAATTGTTGCACCGCAGAGTGACACACAAGCCAAACTGCTGAAGATTGCTGCCAAGATTTTAGGCACTGAGGACTTCGGTATCACTACAGATCTAGGGCTAGTCGGTATGCACAGCTTGACCGCAATTGAGTTCGCTACACTGGCACAAAAGGAGATGGGTGTTGAACTACTTGTCCCGGACATTCTGCGACTGAAAACTATTGAAAGTCTGGCAGGTAAGGTTGCCGATAAACTTCAAAACAACGCCTCGCACGCGCCAGAAAGTGTAGTTAAAGCCGCTGATTTACAGTATTTCCCACTGAGCGACCAGCAAAAAGGTGTCTATCTCGACTGGGCAAAAAGTAGCACTTCGACGAGCTATAACATCCCGCTAGTCATTGAATATCCGTCCAAAATCGACCCCGCAAAGTTAGCTGAAGCCGTGGTAAATGCGATTAATGGTCAGCCAATACTTAAGGCACACCTGGCGAAAGTGACTGACATCCCAGAAGCTAATCGCAGTGCATTACCGTTCGCTACAGACTTTGGTGTCCTTTTGGCAAAGGGCTCGGAAACGATTACTGTAGCCGATGTTCCAGTACTGAACGCTGTCAAAAACGCTGCCGGACTACCCGATTTCGTAGAGCCGTTCGACTTGTTTACAGGTCCAAACTTCAGGGCGAAAATTGTGCCTACTGATAAGAGCACAGTGCTACTATTCGACGCCCACCACATTTTCTTCGACGGTGGCTCAGTGACCCCACTGCTTGAAGACATTAGGTGCGCATTGGGGGCAGAGGCAGCAGTTATTGAAAGCTCTGACGATATACTTCAGGAGCGGGCAGCAGGGCAAGTAGAGGTGTATGACTATTTCCAGTACCTTTTAGACCAGGAGAGTGAGCAGGACGCTGACAAAACTGCCAGTGACTGTGAGTATTGGGCGAAGGCATTGCATAACACTTCGAATGCAACTCAGTTGCTAAACCAGAAGAATACGAGTAATGACGCTAAGAATATGCGCCGTGCGATTATTGCAAAAGACTTCAACATCAGCCAGGTCGACAATTTCTGCAATGAACACAGTCTCAGTCCAGCAAACTTCTTCTTAGGCATCAGCACCCTCGGGTTCGCGAAGTTCTCAGGGAGCAACAACTTGCTGTTTTCAGTGCTCTCAAACGGGAGATACACCGCAAAAACGTCGAGAATAGTCGGTATGCTGGTCAAAACGCTGCCTTTCGCACTCGACTTTGACCCATCAAGTGATGAAACTGTCAAGGAGTTCTTTGATAGGGTGACCAAGTTGCAAAGTGAAAGTTTAGAGCATGACAGTTACACATTAGCGGACATTGCTTGCGACTATCACTACAGTTTGGGGCTAAACTACTCGTATCAAGCCGCAGTACTGGCACCAGATGACGCGGGCAAACGCCAGGGGCAAAACTTTAAGACCTCGCTACCAAGTGTTAAACTTTATGGCGAAGAGTCCGCGAAGTTCCCCCTGACCATTCATATAGTGTATGAAAACGGTAATTATCAACTGCAGGCCGGTTATAATCCAGATTATTACGATGATGAGGTGGTCAACGCGCTGGCGGACACTTTGGAGCAGTTGGTCCAGCAGATTATTTCGGCTCGAGGTAGTGATTTAGCAGTCAAGGCGCTGAAAAATGTTCCAGATGTCGAATATCAACCGCTCGTTAAGCCCAAGTTCAAAAACCTCGTCCAGGCGTGGGAAGATCAAGTGTTAAAGAGCCCCGAGAAAGTTGCGGTGAAGGCAGCGGACGGTGACTACACATTTACCGCTTTGAACGCCCGAGCGAACGCATTAGCACAGTATTTACAGCGCACCTATAACATCGAGCCTAGGGATAGTGTTGGTTTTATGTTGCACCGTGACTCGAATATTCTGGTGACGATGCTGGCAATTTTGAAACTCGGTGCGGCCTACATTCCGATTGACCCTGAGTATCCTAGTGAGCGCATTGCCCAGATTACTGAGGACTCCAACGCCAAACATATTGTGACCGCAGATGACATTGACGCCACGGATTTTAGTATTACAATACCTGCACCTCACGACTACGAGCAGATTGCGCCTGACGATTTAGCCTATATGATCTTCACTTCGGGCTCGACTGGCAGGCCTAAAGGCGTGATGATAACCCATGAGAACATTACTAACCACATTCTAGCCAGTGTTCAAAACCGTCACTTTGCAGTGCTGAAAGATGCGGATGCTGTGGTGCTGGCAATTTCAACTGTTTCGTTCGACTTAGCGCTAAAGGAACTCTTTGGGTCAGTGATGAACGGGTTAACAGTTGTAATCGCTGATGATTTAGAGGCTAAAGATGCACTTAAACTCGCAAAGCTGATTGAGAGAAGTGGTGCTGACGCGATTTTGGGGACACCTTCACGGCTGATGCAATATTTGGAGTCGAAGGCGTTCGCCCAAAGTGTCCAAAACGCGAAGGTGATCATTGCCGGCGCGGAACCTTACCCCCCGAAGCTTTACAATATTCTTCTCCAACTGGCACCCAATGCGCAGCTGATGAATACTTACGGTCCGACCGAAACTACAGTCTCGAGTAATGCCAAACTGCTAGGTAGTGATGACGTCACAGTCGGCGCACCCCTGCAGAACATTTACGAAGAGGTGGTCGATCAGTTCGGGCAAATGTTACCGCACGGGATTATTGGAGAGCTAATTATAGGTGGACTCTGCGTTTCCAAAGGCTACATCAACTCCAAAGAACAGACTGAGAAGGCGTTCTTCACTAAGCGGCTGGGTGGTGTTCAAGGCGATATACCATTCTACCGTTCAGGTGATTTGGCGTGCATGTACAAAAGTGGCGAGGTGCGGATTTTAGGGCGCAATGACTCCCAGATCAAACTGCGAGGACTGCGAATTGAACTCGGCGAGATTGAGGCTGCGGCTGGGCGGATGGACGGTGTTACACGCGCACTGGCACTGGTTAAAACGCTAGGCGGTGCAGAACATATTGCACTGTATTTCACTGCCGACCGGTTCATTGACCTTGAAGAACTTAAAGCGCATATGAGTGAAACTTTGACTGAGTATATGGTGCCGACGGCGTATTTGCAACTCGACAAGTTCCCCACAACGCCGAACGGGAAAGTTGACCGCCTGCATTTGAAAGACCCCCAGATTCTAACTAGAGCCACTGAATACACTGCGCCGAGTAATGAAATTGAGGACGCTATCTGCGAGATTTACCAAAAGGTGTTGAAGAGTACTGATAAAGTCGGGGTGGATGACAATTTCTTCGAGCTCGGTGGCACTTCGCTGTCTGTGACCTCAGTGACTATTTACGCCAATGAAAGTGGCCTGGAAATCAATTATGCTGACCTGTTCGCTAACCCTACGCCTAAACTGCTCGCTAAATTGGTCAAGGAGCGGACAAATTCAAGCACTGAGAGCACTGAAGAGACCAGTGAAAGCGCGGACAACCCCTTAATAACTGCCGATTACGACTACACCAAGATTGCCGCACTTTTGCAGCAGAACACACTTGCCAATTACACTTCGAAGCCCACACGTCCAATCGGTAACATTTTGTTAACCGGTGCGACAGGGTATTTAGGCATTCACATTCTACAACAGTTCCTAGACGATTACGACGGGAAAGCCTACCTTTTAGTGCGACATTCTGAAGGTTTGAGCGCAGAGCAGAAAGTCAAGGCGCTACTTGAGTACTATTTCGAGACCACATACGAAGAGTTGTTCGGGCGGCGAATATTCGTCATTGACGGCGATGTGACCGATTCTGCGCCGTTTGCCGAACTCAAAGATGTAGGCATTAACACAGTTTTCAATTGTGCGGCAATAGTCAAGCACTTCTCTGCGGGAACTGAAATTGAGGACATCAATGTCGGAGGTGCACGAAACTGCCTCGAGTTTGCCAAAAGTGCCGGTGCGCGCTTTGTGCAGATTTCAACCGCTTCAGTTGCAGGGCAAAGCATAAACCAAGTGCCTACGCCAGACCGCGAGCTTTTCGAACAGGAGCTCTATATTGGGCAGAACATCGACAACCAGTACACCCACTCTAAATTTATGGCAGAGCGTTTAGTGCTTGAGGCGGCGGCAAATGACGGTGCGGACGTGAAGATTATGCGTGTCGGTAACCTTCAGGCGCGGGAAACTGACGGGGAGTTCCAGATCAACTTCGAGAGCAACAATTTCGTGGGACAGTTACGTGCCTACGCGTTAATCGGCAAAGTGCCGTATTCTGCGCTGAGCGGTGCGAGTTCGTTTTCACCAATTGATCAGTGTGCTAAAGCCATCCTCGAGTTGTCGAAAGCAGCCAAAGAGTGCACAGTTTTCCACCCCAAGAACACGCATTTTGTCCACTTCATTGACATCATCAAAATTATGCAGGAGGTCGGAATACCTATTGAATTTGTTGAGGCAGATGAGTTCAAAGAGGCGTTCGAAAAGGCGTCTCAGGACCTTGACGTCGCCCAGAAACTTTCGCCACTAATTGCCTACCAGAAGAAGGGTGCGGTCTTCCTGAGTTCGAACAACCAGTTCACTGAGCAGGCACTTTTGCGCAGTAATTTTGTCTGGAACATCACAGACAACAAGTATTTACGCCAACTGATTAATGGCCTGTACACACTGGGGTTTTTCAGTGCTTAACAAACTCTACAAACAACGCTTCTGGCTGTTCTTCTCAACCACATTAATTATGTCGGCGGTCTATGCGCTCTCAAATATGGCAACTTTAGCAATTGTCGGGCAATTTGTTAGCTCAGATGCTATGGCGGCCCAGTCAACTGTGGCACCTGTAACCCAAGTATTTGCGGTAGTTTACTTCACTTTCTGCGTCGGGGGTTCCACATTAGCCTCACTAGCGAAGGGTGCAAAAGACCCTCAAAAAGCTAACCTCTACTTCAGTATAGGCTTTGGTGCAACAGTAGTCACTGCGCTTTTGGTGACAGTTTTCGGACTGCTTCTCTTTGACCTACTAGCGAACCTTCTAACTGGCGGTAATGATGAGTTGCTCGAATTGACTAAAACTTATCTACTGCCTGTACTGATTTGCGGGCCGTTCTTTTCGATCTGTGGTGGTGCACCGTATCTGATGCGCATTGACAATCAGCCTAAATTGGCAGCGGTTTCACTAGCACTACCTTCATTACTGTTCATATTGTTGACATATGTTTTCGTCGCAGTGTTCGATTTTGGAATCTTCGGTGCCGGTCTAGCCTATGGAGTCAGCTATTTTCTGGGCACTGCAGTGTTCGTCTACTATTTGTTATTGAAGGCTAGGACGTTATCTTTCATTAAAATCCGACGGCAGCAGTTTTCGAAAGCGTTCTGGGGCACATTTGCTAGAGGTGGGTCAATTGGCGTGGCAACCGTTTTGATTAGTGTGAAAATGGTCACCTTAAACAATGTCGCGCAGATGGCAGCAGGTGCAGACGGTATTAAAGCCTACGCAGTATGCAATCAGTGTTTCTTCTTCTTCAGCATAATCATTTCTAGCACTTCGCAATCCACCACCCCTATGCTCGGGGAGTTCATCGGTAAAGGTGAGAGAGCACTTGCACGCGCCTTAATGCGTTACGGCTGGCTAGTGTTACTACTGCTAACCGGTTTCATCGTGCTAGTGATGGAGTTTTTCCCCAGTTTTTTCGTGCACATCTTCGGTGTCACTGACCCTCTTGAAGCCGAAATGGCGTCGTATGCGCTGCGGGTTGTGGCAATAAGTTATCTTGGCACCGCGTTCGCATTCATGATGGTGTACTATTTGCAGACGATCGGTAAGAAGGCGTTCGCATTAACAGTTTCTATCACTGAGGGGGCTCTGGTGCTGCTGCCAGTCGCCTACATCTTCGGGAGTGCCTGGGGGTTCTATGCCATCTGGTACGCCTTTTGGGTCGGGGAAATTGCGACACTTGCACTCTGCCTAGTCGTCAGTTTGCTACCAAAGAACCGCACCCAGTATGGACCGCTAACTATGCTCCCGAGAGTGACAGAGTTGACAAGCCCAAGGAAAAGGTCTTGGCTCCATACTCATTGTCATCTTTGGCTTTATACTCATTGTCATCTTTGGCTTTATGCCGAAGATCCAGTAGGCACCGCTCGTTTGGATTCTCGGGACAAGCCCAAGAATGACAGAGTGGACAAGCCCGAGAGTGACAGAGTGGACAAGCCCGAGAGTGACAGGAGAGGGAAAAAGTGACATGAGGGGAGGGGAGCGAGACAACGAGGGGCAAACTTAAGAGGCTGAAGAAAAATTATTCCTACGCCCGGCGCGCTACACTTCGCGTCGGACTGATTTTGACTGCGCTCGGACTGATTTTGAGTGCAGGGTTCTTGGTCGACAACATCCAATCTTACGAGTTGGTCAAGTCCGACTACACTGAGTTAAAGAACAAAATCACCAGTAACCATGAGGACCTGATTGAATACTACGCACGCGTGCTGCCTGACGACGCAAAGTCTTTCTTTCAGCTTAACCCTTCGGAGGTTGAGGACCTTGAGAACAGCTATGACGACATTATTTACAGCTCCCTTGATGATTTGCGCGATGTTTGGTTACGCAACGCCGTCATCATGTTCATCATCTTCATACTGACTGTGCTTTTGGTGCTACTCTACGGTGTCCGCGCCTCCCGGAAGTCACTCAAACCGCTAGAACAGATCCAGCATATGATCAACTCTATGTCAAAAGGTGACTTTCACCAGGACTTCAAAGCTGTCAGTGCCAATTCGCGCGATGAATTCGGTGACATTGCCAAAATGCTCGACTCAATGCAGACCGAAGTTAACAATAACCTCAAGACAGGTGCTGAAATCAATGTGGCGGCGAAAATCCAGAACGCAATGCTACGTAAAGACTTCAAACAGTTAACCAGTAGTCAAATTACAGCCCACGCACTACTCGAGCCCGCACAAACTGTGGGCGGTGATTTCTACGACGTTTTCACCCCTGACGGCAAGCATTTCTACTATTTAGTGGCAGACGTTAGCGATAAAGGTGTGGCGGCAGCGATGTTTATGTCATATGCACTTTCCGAAATCCGCTCAATTGTGCTCCAGACCTGTGCCGCGCCAAGTGAAATTCTCAACGCTACCAATATCGTTTTGCAGCATAATAACAACTCGATGATGTTCGTCACCTGCTTTTTGGGGCGCCTGAATATTTTAACCGGTGAAATGGAATACTGTATTGCGGGCCACAACCCCCCGCTGCTCATGCGCCAAAACCAAGACAGCAACCCAGAGGTCGTGTGGCTAGACCAACCAATAAACCCAGCACTTGCCATTATGGAGCAAGTTCACTATTTGCAGGAGAAAACCGTGTTGAAGCCAGGTGACCTACTATTATGCTATACTGATGGTGTAACTGAGGCGCAGAACAGTGATTATGAGCTGTTCGGAGAGTCTCGCTTAGTCGATTGCATTACGAAAACACTTGCCGGTGACAACTTCTTGAAAACTAGCACTGAAGATGTGGTGAAGGCAGTTGCTAATGCCGTCTCGCAGTTTCGGGCGAATTGTAAAGTTAACGATGATGAAACACTGCTCGCACTGCGCTATTTGGAGGACGACCACAACGGCAATGTGCAGATTTTCGATGCCAGTATTGCAGGGTTCACACTCGCAGGCGCATTCCTAACTGAGCACTTTGAGCAGTCTTCGGTCCCAGATGATGTGCGCGGGCAGATTGAACTAATCTTCGAAGAGTTGTTCATCAATATTGTCAAATACGCCTACCCGAAAACTAGTAGTAGTGGGACAGTCACTGTGCGGGTTAATGTTGAAGGAAATCGCTTTACCATTCAATTAGTCGACTACGGGCTGCCCTATAACCCCTTGGCGTTAAATGAGCCTGACATCGATGCACCACTTGAAGAGCGCAATGTTGGGGGTATGGGTGTGCATTTGGCGAGGCAACTAGCGGACGACCTTGCCTACGAGTTCATTGACGGGCACAATATGATCAGTTTCAGCAAGGAGTTCTAGACGTTGGGTGCCTTTTGCTCTTCCCCTGAGCGCATTCACCGCGTGTACACGGAGTTAGAGGGTGTGCAAGTGGCAGTAAGCGACATACGACTATACACTGATTTCGAGTTGCAGAAAATGTTCGAGGAGTTGCCGGAGTTCAGGAAGGTTAAGGCAGGGCGCTACAAATACACTAAAGACCGCGATTTGAAGACCTTAGCATTTCATATGTTGTGCCAGTTGTTGAACACTACGCCATTATCTTTCAAAGTCAACCAGCACGGGAAGCCGTCATTAGTCGAAGAGGATTTGGCCCACAGCAGTTTCACGCACTTCAGCCTATCTACAAGTGGCACTAAAGCCATGGTTGCAGTTTCGCATACTGCACCGGTCGGAGCGGACATTGAGCAGGTGCGAGCAGTTGAGGACGGTGTCATAGAATGCGCGTGCAGTGACCAGGAGATGGATGCCCTTGCAGCGGTGGAAGATAGTGTGCAGCGGCGGCGCGCCTTCTTCGAGCTGTGGACCAGCAAAGAGGCGTATTCGAAGGCGCTGGGCACAGGGCTCAGTCCGGACATCAGGGGCATCCCCTCAGATCGGGCGCTAACTCTACTCGAGGACGGCTACTGTCTGGCGGTGGCGGTGGCGGGGTGAGGCTCAGAGTGAGAATTCAAGTATCGGAAATGAGATTTACGCCACGTGAGGGGACACAATCAATAGTTTGCTAACCCCAAATTTGATCGATAACTCGGAGATTTTCCTTACTCTGAATAATACCTCTGCAACTTACTGTTAGGCTTGTCAGGAACAGTTAGTTTCAATAGTCCTGCTTCAATTAACGGTGTGATATGCGTTTTGGCGTTCTTGGTATTATTGTATAAATCGACATGCTCAAGAAGTTCCTCTCGTGTTCTGGGCTCTTTTGCAAACTCAAGCAGTTTATCCGCATGTTTTGACAATTGATTCTTCTTAGTCTCCTTAGTCTCCTCCAAAGAGCCTAAGTTGGAGTCCAAGTTAGCACCAAGAACATCGCACCAAACGGTGAACCTGACATATTCGCCAGTCTCAGAGATAGTTGGCTCGGGGAATCCCAATTCCATAATTTCCCGAATTGTGCGAGGAATACCTGTACCCCACTCATCGAAATAGCCAAGTTCCTTAAAAATTCTTGCAACCATCTGATTCCGAACTTTAGACGATCCATTCTTAATCGCATCAATTGTCAGCCCAGGAAGAAGAGAGCCGGGAGAATCGACCTCGATTCGATCATCCAAAACCGCAATTTTCATCGGAGTTCCTCGTTGCGAATAATCCATATGCACAAAAGCGTTTACTAACACTTCCCGGATAGAGTGAATCGGGACGTTCCAGTCGTCCTCGCGTTTTAGCCCGTTAATCCTAAACCCACGAAGTGCATGTTTCTTGATGAAATCTTCGACCTCTTTAATGGCGGCTAGGGGATAATCATCTATCTCGATGTTGTCAACGAAGTCAATGCGGGTTTTGCCTCTAAATCTCGCACACTGCACGAAAAGATCAGGAAAAAAGTTCTGCCTATTCGTACCAAAGAGGGCTATTCCACCATTTGTTGGGACTAGTTTCTCGCGAGCAGAGGCTATAATCTTTAGGTTTTCGAGTTGTTTTTCAGTGATCTTATGCACACCGTCAAACTGTTCCTTAATAAAATCAGTATCCAAATCTTCGATGTTCGCTGAAAAATGCGCCTGTTCATCGAAATGTATACCTTGTGAAATGCGTTGAAGCTCTTGAATTTGGTCTCTATCTGCTTTTCGATTAGTCGAACCAACTCGCACATAAACTCCATCAGTAATAGTGGCAGATTCGATAAAGTGTGGGACATTATTACTTTTATAAACAGTCATAACTAGCACCGACTTACCCTGCATGGTGTGAATTTCTATATCTGGAGAAATCCGGGGGGAGATGTTGTGCATGATAATATTTGCTAACTTAGTCTCTTCTTCAAGCGGATCTTCAACCCCGACAATCTCACGTTTGGAGTCACTAATCCCTACTATCAGTTTTCCGCCTGCAGAATTCGAAAATGCCACAACTGTGCGCACTATATTCTTGGGCGAACTCACATCGCGCTTAAACTCCAAAGTCTTCCCCTCTGGCGCGTTTACTATTCGTTCTAATTC
This sequence comes from Candidatus Ancillula kalotermitis, assembly GCA_031273495.1. GTDB lineage: Bacteria > Actinomycetota > Actinomycetes > Actinomycetales > Bifidobacteriaceae > Ancillula > Ancillula kalotermitis. The sequence goes on from JAISRT010000022.1 coordinate 14,562, forward strand.
ATCTTGCGTCATTCTTGGTCTCCTTTTCCACATACACAAACGATTGGGGTGGTGTTTTTATTCCGAATTCCTCGAGCGTTTTAGGTTCTTTGAATACTGATACTTCACCTAACTTAAAAGCATATGCTGGTTTCCGCGCATCGAAATATTGACGATAAAAACCTCTTGAAATGCCAGAATATTCCTTGGTTCTTTCCCAGAGTTTAGTTTTGGAATCCGTTAAGGTTTCCTCGACTGCCGCCTCTGCGACAACTTTCATCACCGGAGATGTTGAGTATATCAATATTTTATCCACACTTTCACGAGGAATTACCCTTCGAAATTCATATTTTTTAGTTCCATTCAAAATATTTTCAACATGTTCTGGGTTAATCGATAAAAGTGTTGTGCACATTACATATCTCCTCTAAGTTCTTGAATTGTTTGCAGCGCTGCCGTGACATTACCGTTTGAAATAAGTTGATCGAGCGTCTTCGGTGATGGCATATATTCTACTAATCTGAACAGGATAACCAAGGTGTTTTTCTCTGCAATTTCATCAACATGGTCTCTTGTGTAAACCGTTCGCTTTGCGATTTCTTGCCAGACAATTTCGGGATCAGCTGAATGAAAAGTCTTTTCTACTATACCGACTACGCGCCACGCCTTTCGTCCCTCCCTAGCAGATTTTGCGAACCAATCGTCGAAACCATTATACGATTTTCTCAGTGACTCGAAGAAAATATCCTCAACTTTTAATTCATGCATATTGCAAGCTTCAATGCCAATCGGAGGGCACGGTTCTTTTGCTGAGTTGTTTTTGAGATAGCCGAGAAATGTTGAAGAATAAAAAACTCTTTCCTCTATGCCAAATATTCTTGCCTTTTTGTGAATCTCCCTATCCTCGGTGACTAAAAATGTTACAGCATTTCGAAAAGCCGAATATAAAAGGTTATTGTCTATTTTATCATTCGATTTACCTTCTTTAATTTTAAATTCCCTAGCATCATCTTCGGACCAGACTGGCGGACTGTCAATTTTCTCATATTTTTCCAAATGTGAAAGTAGATTATCTCTTCTCTCTTGATCTTTATCGTTGCTAACATCGTCGTATTGCAATGGATGAACGACAAGATTTATATTCTGTTCAGATGTTAGCCTAACTATTTGTGCGAGCTCTGGATCCAGTTTATTAGATGAATTTTCTAGTGGAATTAGAATATTGGTATCGAGCAGTACTTTCATCTACTTAGTCTCCAGTCGATCGAGTTGGGAGAAGAGTTGGTCGATTTTGGCGACGATGCGGTGTTGGGTGGGGAGAGGGGGGAGGTGGATGGGGATAGATTTGATACTGCTAGAGTTCAGTGTTTTCCCCATAATTGCATTCTTTGTGTCTCCGTCCGTCGAGATAAATGGTAACACATGAAAAATCCAATCACGTGACACTGAAGCTGTGGGGAATATCGAAATTATCGCTTCGTTATGGTATGCATCCATTCCAAGAATTGAAACCTTCCCAATCGTCAGTTTGAAGCTCATTAGTAGAGTTCCTGCCGGACTTGGAAGCTTGCGATATAGATTATCAGCAGAATATTGATTCACTTGTTCCTTTGTAGTATGAATTGTTTCGCCGTCTTTCAGGTCGGAAATTGAAACCCAAGGATATATCGGACTTGTCCAGTAAATAGACTCTTTTCTAGGCGGTGTCTTACCGAGTGAGAAGTCTACGCATTCCCCCAACTTGGTCTCCACCCACTTTGATGTGTCCGCGCCCGTCAACTTCCCTTCGACAGCCTGTTGCAAAATGCTTTTGCGCAGTGCATCTGACTTAGTTCCTTTTCTGTTTGCGGGTCTAGCCATTGTAATCACCACCCTTTTCCGAAGTTTCCAATAACCAATCGACAACATTCTTACGTTTGATTCCGTCAAAATCTGCAGCGGGATCAGTGTCCATTGTAAGTAGAGTTTTTGGATTGTTGTCCCGAATCATTTTGAGAGACGAAAGTTCTCGGTTTTGTGTAGTTTCGTCTCTAACCGAATACGCGACTTGAAAGTATTGCTTATCACCTTTTGGAGATATGGCAATAAAATCAACCTCACTATCCCGAACCTTTCCTGAGTAAACCTTGAATCCCTTGTGTATCAACTCAAGAAATACAACATTTTCTAAATTATGTCCTAGGTTTTGATTTGCAGCTTCACCCAAGATGCTTTTCTTCATGCCGATATCAACAACATAATACTTAGGCAGGGTTGTTAGCAATTTTTTGCCACGAACATCATATCTTGGAACTCTATAAAGTAAAAATGACTCACACAATGCTTCTAGATATTCCGAAATAGTGTTATGTGAAATCGGGGTACCAGCAGAAACAAAAGTATTTGCTATATTTGTCGCAGAAACGGGAGACCCAATTGAATCCATCAAAAATGACAGGGTTTTGTCAAAATTCTCAGTAGATTTCCATTTGTTCCTTATGAATATATCCTTAACTTTTATACTCTCGATAATCGAATTCGCATATATTTGCTGTTGACTTTCGTCAAGCTGGACGACTCCTGGAAATCCGCCCTTACCTAGATACTGACTAAAACTTCTGTCTATGTTTGATTCGGTCTGCAACTGACTGAATTCCAAGAAAGAAAATGGCAAAACATGAATTTCAATATACCGCCCAGTTAACAATGTGCCTAACTCGCTTGATAATAGGTGTGCATTTGAACCGGTAACATAAAGATCAATGTTTGGCTTGACAAAAAAACCGTCGATCAAGCGCTCAAAGTTTTTAACATTTTGCACCTCATCCAAAAATACATAGTTTGACTTGGAGAGATCAAGTTGGTCAATGATATGGTGATATAAGTTCTCGTAATCATCAAGCCATTTAGTGTTTTCTATTTCCTCAAAATTCATAAAAACAATTTGATTTTCATTAACTCCGCTCGTAAAAAGATAATCTTTAAACATCTGCATTACAGTTGATTTGCCGGAGCGTCTCACACCTGTAATAACTTTTATTACATCAGCATCTCGAAGGCTCTTTAGTTGCTGATGAATTGCCTTTCTCTCAATTAGCATCTGCGCCTCTCTCAGCGAGCAACTCCTCAATCTTCTCCAACACGTCATCAATTTCGGTATCAATCTCGGCGCGGCGCTTACGGTAGTTGGCGATTAGCTCGTCAGGCGGCAGGATCACTTCTTCAAAGTGGGGGTATCCGCAAAGGTCGAGGTTAAATTCAGTCAGCAACTTCTTCTTGATGGCAACTTTCGTCTGGTCAGTGCCAAAAAGGAAGCCATCGGGAAGGACCACTGCCGCGCGCCCGTTTTTCTTCAGGCGGTACATAATCACACTGAGAAATAAATCTGCCGTTTCCGAGCCGCGCAAATCCTGCGGGAAGTTCTGCTGAGTTAACTCCCACTCCTCTTCTTTGGCGTCGTAAACCTTGAGAAACAGTATCCAGACAATCTGCTCAATAATCTGCGCGTCTCCGTTCACCCCTGCGTCATTACGCATCTCGTCCTTGATTCGCTTGATGATGTTGCTGATACTCATTACGCCACCGCCTTAAATAGTTCAGTTTTCAACTGTCCGATAGTGTCGTAGAGGTTTTCACTTGAGCCAAACGCTTGCACTATATTTTGTATTCCAATTCTCCTAAACGGGTCGAGCATGAAAATTGTACCGCTTTCAAGGTCTTCCACACCATCTTCTAGGTATTTGTCAAGTAAGTTTTCAAGTACTTCCTTAGCCACACCCTGATATTTCGCCATAAACTCGCTCTCTTTAACACGCTTAACTCGCTCAGATTTCGTTAGTGGTTTTTGGTCAAAGGCGAAGTAGCAGATAAGATCGAAGTCATCATCAATATTGAAGCCATCATTTTTTGCTTTTTTACGAAGCTCATCGAGGAATACGCCAGAATTCTTCAGGCTCTCAATCATCTCCCTTTTGTGCACACTTTGGTTCCATTGGCTCAGGAATTCTTGGAAATTAGCGTACTTCGAGTGCACGTTTTCCCTAGTATAGGTGATCAAATGCTTTGTAATTAGTTTGCCGAACTCATCAAAATATTGCACTTGTTCGGAGTAGATTTTCACTGCAACGCCGTTGATATACTGCTTGCGAAATTTTCGACCCTTAGAGTCAGTCCCCCTAGTCACACCGCGAAAATCCATAATGGTGAAGTAGTTCTTGTTATAACCCTCAGCGTCAACATTCGTCGGCACGCGCAGCACTTTATATGGTGCTAAAAACCCATCGTTAATGCCGTCCACGAGCGAATAGCGATAAACCGGCTTACCGAAATACTCTTCGCCTTCATCACCGACAAGTTGCTGATAGAAACGCGGCTGCTTTGCTTCTAATTCGTAATAATAGGGCTGGTCGATGACTTTTTGAACCTCAGAAGTTATAGATTTTGCACTTTGGTAGCGCTTCCAGAGCTCGTCCGAAGTCGGGAATTCGTTCATCGCGAGCTCTCGTTCAAGACCAGTTAGCATATCATGCTCGAGAAAGCCTTCGCCGTTCGTTGAGTATGCAAAAGGAACATCAAGGAATGTCGCATACTCGATAGCCTGCTGCATACCTGCTGAGATACTGTGACCGTTATCCTTTGCCTCGATAATCGCGAGTGGGAAGTTATTGGAGTGGTTCAGGAGATAGTCATACTTCTTCTCTTCTCCGCGGCTAGTTTTACTGCCATCAACGATTATCCGACCGTCCGTGAAAACGCGCTCCATCTGAATTTTCGACGTAGACCAACCAGCACCGCGCTCATTAATAGCGGGAGTAATGAGACGCAACTTAGTCTCTTCTTCGGTTAATTTACCCATATCTTCAGTATAACACATTCCTTTCAGCATTCAATGGCGGTGGGGGCGGTGGGGGGCGGTGCTAGTGATTAGTGTGGATCCTCGGGACAAGCCCAAGGATGACATGGTGTAACAAGTTCAAGGATGACATGGTGTAACAAGTTCGCGCCACCCCTCGCTTTGTGCCCTCTAGTGCCACCCCTGGCTGTGTGCCACGCTACGCTGGGGTGACATGGTGTGCGAAAACAACAACTCTAAGAGTGTGCTACACTAGGCATAATGCTCAGTAAAAGTGGTAGTCCGCTAGTTTCAATAGTTGTGCCTATGCATAACGCAGTTCGCTACGTCAAAAATCTCTGCGAGTCAGTGCTGAGACAGACTGTCGGAGTGTCCAACCTAGAGGTGCTGATATTCGACGACGGGTCCGATGATGGGTCGTTAGAACTTGTCACCGCCTTTGCCGATGAATACCCTGACACCTTCAAGATCCACCGCAGGGAAACTAAGTCTGGCAGCCCTGCAGCAGGGCGTAACTGGGGGATTGACCAGGCGCGTGGTAGGTGGCTCTCATTCGTTGACGCTGACGACTATCTCGACGACGAGTATATCAAAACACTGCTCAATATTGCCCAAAACACGGGTGCTGACGTCGTAAAGTGCAATGAGTATCGTGAACTTGACGACAACGGAGGGTTCATTAAAATGCATACAACATGTGGCACTTCAATCTACGTAATCTGCGCACTCTACAGCGTTGACTTCCTGCGTGAGTGCGAACTCAAGTTTATGCCAACGATTGCCGAAGACGGTATGTTTCTGAACGAGTTGAACAAGTTCGCGCCCAAATGGGAACTCACCGACTACATAGGATATAACTATATCTACCACGACGCCTCGCTCTCGAAGACCAACATCAACAGTACTGAAAAGCGCTTGCTTGAGATGGACCGCTCTGTCGAAGCTTGGGGCACTGCGCTGAAAACAGCAAGTAGCCAGCTCGAGAGATACCAGAAAGTGCTCGTCCCCGCGTTCTGGTTCTGGATTTCGTATTATGCTGGTGAGGAACGCTTCTTGGCAGTAGAAAAACTGGTCCGCAAGTTTAATGACATTGACCCGCGGTGGAAGCTGAACAAGTATATTATTTCTGGTGCGGAGCGCGTAACCCCAAAGGAAAAACGGAATGTGCGGCTGTTCGCGATGCTAGCATTTTGCCCGAAGAGTATCGCGCTTCTGAAGTTAGTCCTGCTTAATCGCTAGAGCAACCCTTGGCTTCACCCTCACTGTCACCCTTGGCTTCACCCTCACTGTCACCCTTGGCTTTATGCCGAGGGTCTATAATGCCTGCGTGCGTTGTCAATGGATCCTCGGGACAAGCCCAAGGATGACATGGTGTAACAAGCCCAAGGATGACATGAGGGTCAGTGTGTCCACGAGGGGCACGGTGTTTGTGTCACCCTTGGCTTTATGCCGAGGGTCTATCAACACACCCGCGCTACGCGCCCGCCCAGCTTCACCTTATAGCACTGACCATCAACTTAATGCGGTTCAGCTGGTTCACTTCGGAGGCCCCAGGGTCGTAGTCAATAGAAACGATGTTGGCGTGCGGATGCTGGCGCCGAATCTCCTGGAAGATACCGCGTCCTGTAACGTGGTTCGGTAGGCAAGCAAATGGGTTTGCGACAACGATGTTCGGAGTGCCACTCTTGATTAGCTCGACGATTTCCCCAGCCAGCAACCAACCCTCACCCGCCTGCACACCAGTCGAAGTCACGGTTTCTGCACAGCTCACGATTTTGCGCATATCGACCCAAGGCGCGAACTTACCGTTGCTCTTTTTGAACGCTTTGTTCACCGGGCGCAGAAAAATCTCCACCGCGAAACGTGCAATTTTGTTGAAGAATAGTTTACTTGGGCTACCCTTCGCGATATTCTTGAAATTCCACTTGTCGACGTAGAGTTTATTGGTCATAAAGTTAATTATACCAGGCAAAACCGCTTCACACCCCTCCTGTTCGATGACATCAATGACGTGATTATTCGCGTCGGGGTGATACTTGACGAGTATTTCGCCGACAACACCAACTTTCGGTTTGCGCGCTATATTCTTGAGTGGCAACGCGTCGAAGTCCCTAACAATCCTTGAAACCGCCTTCGAAAACGACAACTTCTCTTCACCCGTGACCCACTTTTGTAGTTTATCAATCCAGTACTGATACAATTTATTCGCACTGCCGTCCGTGAGTTCATAAGGCCTGGTCCGCAACAAACAATCGGAGAGCACATCACCAATAATCAGGCACCGAACTGCCCAAAGCAACTCTAACTTGCCGAACTTGAAGCCAGGGTGCTCCTCAAGGCCTTGCGTAGAAATCGAAATGACCGGAATGTTAGCATACCCCGCTGCGGCGAGCCCCATCCGTAACATTGCGATGTAATTCGTGGCGCGACACATCCCACCAGTCTGCGACATTATCACCGCGACCTTGTTCACGTCATACTTCCCCGACTGTAGGGCATTTATAAGTTGACCTATCACTATTATAGCAGGATAGCATGCATCATTGTTGACATATTTTAGCCCGCACTCTATGTCTTCATTGCTTGCGATGCGCAGGAGGTCCACATTATAGTTGAGCCTCGTAAAAATCGCCTGCACTAAATCAAAATGCGTCGGTGACATCTGCGGTATAAGAATTGTGTAGTCCTTCTTCATCTCTTTTGTGAAGATGACCTTTTCCTTGCCGTAGGTGATTTTCTGGTCAATGCGCATCAACTCCGACTTGTCGTTACACCTCTGACGCACCGCTGCATCAAGCGACCGTAGTCGGATCTTCGCTGCACCCAGATTGGACACCTCGTCTATCTTCAACACTGTGTAAATGTCACCTTTCGCTCTCAGTATTTCTGCCACCTGGTCTGTCGTCACAGCGTCAAGCCCACACCCGAACGAGTTCAACTGCACAACTTGCATCGCATCTTTACTCGCGGCGACTTCAGCAGCTTTATACAAGCGCGAATGGTAAGACCACTGGTCCACTGTCCGTAGAGGGCGCTTCAACCGCTGGACTGAAGGGTCTGTGTCATAAATACCAGCGGCCGCATCTTCGGAAATCACTGCCATATTAAGGCTCGCTATCGCTTCGGGAATTCCGTGGTTGACTTCGGGGTCGATGTGATACGGACGACCTGCCAGCACAATCGTCTGCATATTGTTTTTGCGCGCGGTTTCGTAGATTTCAAGCCCCTTGTCTAGTATATCCTGCTTGAACTTCGCGTCTTCCCGATAGCCCAAGTCCACTGCGATATTGGCCTCTTCGGGGGTCACTGCGAACTTTTCAAACACTTCGAGTATACGCTTCTTCACGTGCTCTGGCTTGTGCAGTGAGAAATACGGGTAGATAAAGTCAATCTGCGGGTTTTTGTGGTGCTCACGATACTCCGAGCCTTTGGGATATTTCGCCTTCTTCCTGTTGCCGCGGAGCGCTTCGACATTGTTCGCTATCACTTGCGGGTAGTTCGCGACTACTGGGCAGTTGTAATTGTTGTCGGCGTCGGGTGTCATATCTTGCTCGAACGAAATGCAGGGGTAGAAAATGCGGTCCAACTTGCGATCGATGAGGTCCTGAATATGCCCGTGCACTAGTTTTGCAGGGTAGCAAATGTTCTCTGAGGCAATCGAGTCCATGCCCTTCTCGAAAAGTTTATGGCTACTGCGTCCTGAAAGCACCACTTCGAACCCTAGACTAGTCAGAATTGTGAACCACAGTGGATAGTTTTCGTACATATTGAGTGCCCTTGGAATACCTATCTTTCCACGGTATTTTACTCCCTGCTCAGTGGCTCTCTCTTGTGTTAGTGGCTGGTAATACTTCTTGTCAAAGGTGCGCTCGTATTTATATTTGTAGAGGTTGAACTTATCGGTCGCACTTTCCTTCGCGGGTTTTTCTGCTATACTACTGCTATTACTGTCGGGCGCGCTCTTCGCCTCCTTTTTTTGGCGTCTCCACTCAGGAGCGTTTAGACCGTTTTCACACCGATTTCCAGACACAAATTCAGTGCCGTCATTAAACTTGGTCACGGTGAGGTTGCACTTATTCGGGCAAAACGGGCAGTTCATTAACTCGGTTTCTAGTTTGAGATTCTGCAATTCGAGCACACCAAGCACCTTACTTGCCGCACCAGGTTTGTAAGTATCTTTCGCGAGCAGTGCGGCGCCAAATGCCCCCATTAACCCTGATATATTCGGGCGGACAACTTCCAGGTCAGTTAACTTCTCGAAGGCACGTAGCACGGCATCATTTAGGAATGTACCACCCTGGACAACCACTTTTTCACCGAGTTCCTTAACGTCTCGCAACTTGATGACTTTGTAGAGAGCGTTGCGAACCACTGAATAGCTTAGACCAGCGGCGATGTCCGAAATGTCGGCCCCCTCTTTTTGCGCTTGTTTGACTGACGAATTCATAAACACTGTGCAGCGCGAGCCTAAGTCAACCGGTTTCTTTGACCTCACGGCAAGCTCGGCAAACTCTTCAATGCTCTTGTTCATGGTGCTTGCGAACGCTTGTAGGAATGAACCGCACCCCGAGGAACATGCTTCATTGACTGAAATCGAGTCGATTGCGTCGTCCTTAACCGAGAGGAACTTCATATCCTGGCCACCGATGTCGATAATGCTACTGACGTCAGGTGCAAGTTCTTTTGCCGCGCGATAATGCGCAACTGTTTCGACTTCACCCGCATCAACTTTGAGTGCCGCCTTAATTAAACCCTCGCCATAACCTGTCACATAACTCCGCGCGATGATTGCACTTCCTGGTAGTCTCGAACGGACTTCTCGCACAATTTGAACCGCCCTAGATATTGGGTCACCCTCATTGGACGCGTAAAAGCTGTAACGCAAATTGGCGTCCGAGTCGATCAGTGCCGCCTTGATTGTCGTTGAGCCCGCATCGATGCCCAAAAACACTGCGCCAGTGGCATCTTCGAGTGGTAGAAATCTGACTGCGTCCTTTTCGTGCCGTTCTGTGAAGTCATGATAGTCAGTGTCACTTTCGAAAAGTGGGTCCATAAGTTTCGCGGTTGAGTTCTGGTTGCCATTATAGGCCTTCAGGTTCTCGATTAGTTCGCTCAGAGTAGGCAACTGTTGCTCATTGACTTTCAGAGTATGATCGCTAGACGGTAAGTGCTGATTTCCTGCGAGCAACGCGGCACCGACTGCAACGAAGAGCTGTGCGGACTCTGGTGTGGAAAATGAGTCTACCTTGTCGTTAAGTGCACGTTGGAACGCAGCGCGGAGCTCAGGCAAAAAGTAAAGCGGACCACCAAGAAATACTACATTGCCTTTAATCGGGCGCCCGCACGCAAGTCCAGCAATAGTTTGGGTTGACACTGCTTGGAAGATAGATGCCGCAAGGTCTTCTGCAGGTGCACCGTCGTTGATCAAGGGCTGCAGGTCGGTCTTCGCGAAGACACCACACCTGCTCGCAATCGGGTATAATTTAGTGTAGTTCTCGGCAAGCGCGTTCAACCCCGCCGCGTCAGTCTTGAGTAGAGTTGCCATCTGGTCGATAAATGCACCAGTTCCGCCCGCACATGTCCCGTTCATCCGCTGCTCAGGCGTTGGTTTGAGGTAAGTGATCTTGGCATCTTCACCTCCGAGCTCAATAATTACATCAGTCTCCGGCAGGTATTTGTTAATCGCCTCAGTCTCGGCAATAACCTCCTGAACAAAGTCTATCCCTAGCGTGTTGGCTATCCCAAGGCCAGCTGAACCAGTCAGCGCAGCCTGTATCTTAACCCGCGCGATGAAGTCCGCACCATATTTCTGTGCTAACCCCGCTGCGGCGTCTTGCAGAACTCGTAGAATGGACGCCTTGATGTCCGCGTGGTGGCGCTGATAATCGCTGAAGAGCAGTATGGGTTTGCCTTGTGTTTGAACAGATTCGTCGAGTATGACAACCTTAACAGTGGTTGAACCCACATCTAAACCTAATTTCAAAACCGGAGTACCTATTCCTAGAGTATAGCAGAAATTGACGTCACGTTAACAGTTTTGACACGCACCACAGCACAAACATAATGAGCACGATGACAAATGAAGTCGGCAGGTTGAAAAGCGCGGACACTACTACTGAAACCAGCACACCTACCACGCCGATGAGCATTGAGCCAGCAATAATCACCTTCGGGTTCGCGGAGAAGTTTATCATTATTGACGCGGGGGTGACCATCAAAGCAAATGGCAGCAACGCACCGAGAACACGCACGCTCATCACAGTAGTCAATGCAAGTAGTAGGACAAAAACGAGGTTCAGTAATTTAACCTTCACGCCGTTTACCTTTGCCACCTCTGGGTTAATTGTTGCGAAAAGGAGTTGCTTATAGATTAATGACATACCAAGTACAATGACTATACCGAATACTGCAAACGTTAGTACATCAGAAGTATTGATTGACGTAATCGAGCCGAAAAGCAGTGCCTGTAGATTTTTCTGCGCCTTGTTAGACCAAGTAGCGAGCCACATTCCCAACGCGAGTGCAAATGCTAGAATAATACCAGTGGTCATCTCTCGTTGATTGGATTTCTTGCTGGTTTGTGCGATGAACACTCCGCCACCCACGCAGAACAGGACAAGCCCAATAAGCGGATTGACTCCGAGAAGAACAGCTGCCGTCGCGCCGGGTAGTCCGATGTCGGCGAGCGCGTGAGTCGCGAACACCATTTTCCTGGCGATGATGAAATACCCTAGGAAGCCAGCACAAATCGCAAACAAAGCACCACCGAGTATAGCGTTCAGCACAAATGGGGATGCCAGTATTTCTAGTCCGTTAAACTGCATGCCCACCAACTTTCATAGTCTTGAGGTGGTCCAGAAGGTCCGAGTAGTCCTTATGTTCGGCATCGTCAAGAAGTTCATAATGCGCGTGGCCGTCCACTAGATAAATGCTTCCCGTCAAAATTGGCAGGAGCAGGCCGAGGTCATGTGCGACAACCAGAATTGTGATTTTGCGTTCTGCGTTAAGCCTTCGGAGTATCTCAACTATTTGGCGCGCAGAGTCAAGATCAAGTGAAGATAGCGGTTCATCAAGTATAACCAAGTCATTGTCGTTAACCAGAGCCTGTGCGATTGCTATCCGCTGGCGTTGCCCACCGCTCAAATCAGAAAGACGCTTCGTGGCGAAGTCCGTTGCATCCACTGCCTCGAGTGCAGCGTGAACCCGTTTCTTGACCTCTAGATGCGAAGTTCCTTGCGCAACCAGCGACACATAGTCAATCCCACGGATTAGTTCATCATTCTCGGTGTCATAATTCTGCGGGACGTATCCGATTCGCTTTTCGTTTAGGATTACTTCACCTGTAGTTGGCGCCACGAGCCCGAGCATCATTTCAACGAGGGTGGTCTTCCCCGCGCCGTTACTTCCGATCACAGCGGTTATCGTCCCAGAATCAATCGTGAAGTTCCCTTGGCTCCAGACCGTGCGTCCTCCACGATCGATTGAGACGTTCTTGAATATAAAGCTTGCAGGCACTTTTACCCGACAAACTTTTCTGCAGTAGACTTGATGTAGTTCAAAAGGTCATCTTGCCCCTCAGGAAGTGTTTCGGTCACATCAACTACCTTCACTCCAGCTGACTCGGCTGCCTTCACCAGGCGGTCGGTTTGCGATGATGCCTCTTGCGTATTGAGAATCAAAAAGTCCACTTCATTAGCGGTGAGCAACTTTTCAAACGCGTCGATGCTCGCTATGCTAGGCTCTGATTCGTTCGCGGACGCATTCTTGTATTCTGCTGGTGTCAAGTCAACCAACCCTAATGTTGATGCCAAATAATCGGCAACTGACTCTGTTGCGGCATACTTCTTGTCACGCAAACTTGCCGACTCCGATGCCAAAGCGTTCTGGACTCCAGACACTTTTTGCGAAGTTTCAACCATACGCTGTGTGACCGCTTTTACCGCACCTTGCAGTTTTGATGCTTCACCCGCCAAGTTAGAAACGAGAATATTGATCGCCTCGACACTATACCACAGATGTGGGTTGTCGATCTCGAGTTTTGTCGGGTCTTGAGTGTTCATATACTGGTTCTGCGAGAGTAACTCTGCGACATTGAGCACTGCGGCATGTTGATTGCCTTCAAGCGCCTTGACTGCCCATTCGTCATACCCTGCGCCGTTGACGACAACTAAGTCGGCATTATCTAGGTCAGCGATGTCACTCGGCTTGAGTTCGTAGTCGTGCGGATCTACATCAGAACCAGCGATGGTTTTCACATTTGCACATTGACCTAACACGTCCTTGACTAGCGATTCCCACTGGTTCACGGACACAACGACGTTAGATGCCTCTGCGCACTCCTTCAAGACAGTAATATCGTTTCCTATTGCGTCCTTCCCTAGTGTTTCTACATTTGGGTCAGAGCAGCTCGCTAGTGAGACAACCCCTAAGCTCACGACTACGCATACTGCAACAAGTGCAAGTATATTCTGGATGGATAGTTTCATATTCATATTTTTCCTTTCGATTATTATTTCAACCGCAAGCGAAAAGTTAGGGCGCATGAACACAACCACATGAAAGGTTCAAAAAGCCGCACTTCTTCGTTGCGAACAAACCTTCGTGCGCATGAGAGGACTTGAACCTCCACGCCTCGCGGCACTAGAACCTAAATCTAGCGTGTATACCAATTTCACCACATGCGCAAACGCACATCCGCAGTCAAGCCACAGATGCGCTTAGTCTAGTATAGCAGTAACGCAAAATAATGTTAAATTGGGGGCTATATTCACGCCATTAGTGATCATCGGAAAAATTTCATTATCACAAAGTACAACAGTTCATATAATAAATTACAGTTTGGCATGAATGGAAAAAGTTTAAGCATAATTTTTCTAGTTTTGTAAATTCGAGCACTCGAAATCTGCCATGCAACTTTACGCCAAGATGGAACCAAATGAGTCAACCCAGAATAGCAAATCTTCATCATGTTGGCAAAACTCTTCGCATTAGCGCCATGAATAGTCAGGAGTGGAAGAAAGACCAAATTTGCAACAATCTTAGATGCCTCTTCTTGAGTCTTTGCAACTTCGAGTGAATTAACAAAATTCTGAAGCATCTTAACATGTGCAGTAACTTTAGCATTTTGCACTAAAGCGTGGTAGGTTGAGTCTTCATGTTGAGTGTGAGCGTATAAAACATTATCAATTGAACAGAAGTTTGCACTACTCTCCCAGCACTCGATATTGAACAATTTATCTTCGCCAAGAGATTTAATGAAATGAATCGAATTTTCTAATATGAACTCACGTCGATAAAGTTTTGCCCAACAAAACGTTCCGTAATCACCAGCCCAAGCGTCAATTGACACTAAGTTTTCAACGGAATTAGCATTTTCTTTAGTGAAATCTTGAGCAGCTTTAGCAGCTTCTTGGGTGCTGGTATTGATATCTACATTTATATGCTTTGCATCAATTATATCAAAATCACCTCGCTCTGATGCACGAATCATTGTGGTTAAGAAATTGGGCAATACAAACTCATCGCTGTCAATAAAAGAAATATACTCGCCGCTCGCATGTTCAATACCCCAATTTCGACCCGTAGACCCGTGCCCAGAGTTTGAGTCATTGCGCTTAATGCGCATCTCAGGATGTAGTTTCACCTGCTCTTCAAGTATATCCCAAGTTCTATCGGTTGATTGGTTATCGAAGACCAGCAACTCTACCGCCGGTATACCCCCCCCCCGGATTGCTAATTTCAGTTTGGGCAAACTGTCTTGATTCGAACACACTTTTTATGAGTCGAACTATATAACTCTCTGCGTTGTAACTGGGTATAATGAATGAAATCTTTGGCTGCATTATAGTTAGTTTACCATAACACGTCAGTTTTGTTAAATTGCAGGCTATCTCATTGGCAACTGCAACAAATCTAGAAGACCTACCAGCGGATTATTAGTTTCATGCTACAGCGTCTCCTTTTCTTCGATATACTCCTTCATGAACGGAAGGGCAAATGAAACATACCCGTACGATGACTGATAAATTATACCTGAATCAATTAAACGTGCACGGTAAGTAGATATGTAACTTTGTGAGACACCTAAGTCGCTCGCAATATCTGCGGTTCGCACCTCGCCTGTGTTTTTAGCCATAGATTGTATGAATTCCTTATCTTTGTGCGAAAGCTCATTCCAGACCAAATCATGGATATTTCTAAAAAGTTCACGGCGAGAAACCGATATTGCAAGTTCAGCTTTTTTACTAGTTATTTTGTCGGTATTCTGATCTACAATGTGAAACCCAATAAGTTGATAAAGGTATGGATAGCCAAAAGATGCTTTTGCTATATAGTCAAGTTGCTCAGGATTTATTTTGATGCCTAGCGCAACGAACTCGTTCTCAAATGAGCTCTTGACCACATCTGTATCTAGGTTTTCTAGAACTACTCTATGTGCTCTTCGCAAAAATGTCAAAACTTTATCGTTAAGAACGTCAAAAACAGCATTGGGTAATCCTGCCATCAAAAGTGAAACGTCTCTGCCCTCACGTATAAGATGTTGATAGGCAATTACTAGTTCACGCATTTCGATTGAGTCATTATGTATCTCGTCGACTGATATTACTAGTGTTATGTTGTTCCTTTCCAAATGGTTAAGTATTTCAGTGAGCATATGCCTAAACCCCATCTTACGGTCATCTCGCGTTCGAGTAAACCCGAAGCTAAACCCAAGCGCTCCTACAGTAAAACTGGAAACTGAACCGAGATGCTTTTTCAAATATTTCTGCCCTTTAATCATTATTTCGTTAAGGATTTCCTCGAGCATGCCATCGTGTGCAGTAACTTCGGCAATTATATACTTTTTTTTTTCAAGTGTTTTCGCAATATCTGATAGTAATGCCGTTTTGCCGCTTCCTCTTAATCCAGTTAAGATGGTCGTTCTGTTAACATTACTCTTGTAATTAAGACCAGAGACATAGTCACTAATAATTCTACTCCTTCCGATTATTTTTCGAGGGAGGTAACCGAACTGAGGGTTAAATGGATTTATATACTGCGTCTTCATATCATTATTATAGCACAGTTTCATAACTTTTATAACCTTTCATAACTATTATAACCTTTCATAACTTTTTATAAGTAGTCATACTGTCATGTCTAGGCGTGTGTGTCCTCTGTCACCCCTGGGCATAAAGCCAAGGGAGGCGCGGGGTTGCCCCCGCTGCGCTGAATCTACTGGATCATAGTCAAAAATACATCTTCACCTCCTTGATGTGCCTGAAGTGGATGCCGGAGGGTTGCGCAAGTATACCAACAGCATCAATTCGGACACCTGAGCAAGCGTTACTGTTCATCGTTAAATATGCTGCTGCACACTTCCTAATCTGGTAGTATTTCTGTCGGGTGATTGCCTCGAGTGGACGCCCTTTTTGGACAGTCCGCCTCGTCTTCACCTCAACAAACACAATAGTTCCGTCCTGCGCGGCGATGATATCGACCTCTCCGTGCCTGGAATGGTGCCAGCTATGCTCTAGAATTGAGTACCCCTTCCTCTTGAGCACCTCGCAGGCGTAGAGCTCACCCCACGTCCCTAACTGCTTCGATGTCATAGTTTCTAGTTCACTCGGCTTCATACAGTTAGTGTTGAACAATTCTACACTTGACGGTCACTGAGCAGCGGCTGTGGTTAATAAGTCCTGTTTTTACACTCGCTGACAGCAAGGGAGGTCAATATGGTCCGTAAAGTCGGTCCCCGGCGTCACCCAGCCCTGGAACAATATAGCCCACCTCGTTCAACTTCTCATCCATAGCGGTGACGAAAATCTTCAGGTCAAGGTCTGGAACTGCGCTAAACCTCTTCTCAAGCAGACTGCGCCCCTCTGGCGCGGCAACTATATTGATACAAGTGATGTCCCTTGCGCCGCGTTTATATAGATACTCGATGCCGTCCGCCAAAGACCCACCAGTGGCTAGCATAGGGTCAATAAGATAACACTGCCGACCACGCAAATCTTCTGGGAGACGCTCAGTGTAGGTTTCGGGGAGTAGACTCTCCTCGTCGCGCTTCATCCCCAGGAAACCCACCTCGCTAGACGGTATCATTCGCGTCATACCTTCAAGCATCCCTAGCCCTGCACGCAAAATGGGGACGACAAGTGGGCGTGGGTTAACAGTTAACTGCTGGCACTTCATTGCGGCGACCGGTGTCCTGATTTCAACTTCATGGGTGTCAAGGTTCTTCGTCGCTTCATAGGTGGCAAGCATCGTCAGCTCAGTGATTGTCGACCGGAAAATCATGCTAGGTGTGTTCTCGTCGCGCAGAATACTGTGCTTATGCGAGATTAACGGGTGGTCAAGGATAACGAACTTCATAACCACATTATAGCACTTTCCTGAGTTCTAATCGCTAGCGCAAGACTTGTCTTTATGTCCATTTTCATCCGTCGGTTGGATTCTCGGGACAAGCCCAAGAATGACAGGGGACGTCAAGCCCAAGAATGCCAAGGGACGTCAAGCCCAAGAATGACAGTAGGG
>JAISRT010000058.1 GCA_031273495.1 Candidatus Ancillula kalotermitis
TCTCTCTCTCTCTCTCTCTCTCTCGTGTAAAACACAGAAGTTTGGGGTATATAGAGATCCCATTTCATATTATCGCGGTGGAATTCAGGCTATTTAGGTGCGTGGCGTGATGCAGAAGATAAGGTGTGCAATACTCGGAACTGGAAATATCGGTACGGATTTGCTTATGAAGATTTCGCGCTCGGATTATCTTGAAGTCGGTATTTTCGTAGGACGGCGCGCAGACTCCCCTGGAATACTTTTTGCGAAGAAGATGGGCATTACTACATCTACTGAATCCGTTGACGCGATAGTCAAGGATCCTGATTGTTGCCAAATAGTATTCGACTGCACTTCTGCGGCACAGCACATTAAAAATGCACCAATCTTTGAGCGGCTAGGCAAATTCGTAGTTGATTTAACCCCTGCGCAAGTCGGTAAGTTCTGCGTGCCTGCACTAAATCTTGAGGAGAGTCTGAACGCAAACAATGTGAACATGATAACATGTGCTGGTCAAGCAACTATACCAATAATTAACGCTATATTGAGCAGTTTTCCTGACGGTGAGCGTCCAGAATACGTAGAAACTGTTTCTGTAATTGCAAGTAAAAGTGCAGGAATAGGGACACGTGACAATATCGATGAGTTTACGCAAACCACCAAGAATGCTATCATGAAGTTCAGTAATGTCCCGGAAGCGAAGTCAATTATCATTTTGAATCCTGCCGAGCCACCAATTCGGATGCACAACACAATATACATACCGTCTGTGGATAGTGACATCGAGCTGATACGTAAAAACGTTGACACTGCGTCAAAAAAGATCCGTGAGTATGCATCGGGTTTCAAGACTGTGTTTCCGCCAGAAGTGCAGAATGGAACGATAACCACTATGATCGAAGTTGAAGGATCAGGTGACTTCCTACCAAGGTACTCGGGGAATCTTGACATCATCAACTGTGCTGCGGTAAATGTTGCCGAAAACTGGGCGTGCAGGTGTGCAGAAGTGAAAGCGGTGCCGAGTGACTAACCTGAAGTTTTTTGACTCGACTTTGCGTGACGGTTCGCATGCAATAAAGCAGCAACTGAAACACGAGCATATCGAAAAATACTGCAATGCGGTTTCTGGTGCGGGGTTCTACACGACGGTTGTTGGTCATGGATATGGACTTGGTGCGTCAACTATTCAGTGCGGTCAATGCCTTTTGAGCGATGAAGAGATGTTGGAGACTGCGCGAAAGAATTTACTCGACGGTAGAGTCGGAGCATTTATGAATCCTGGATATGGCACTATTGAGGATGATTTGATACCAGCAATCGAAGCCGGTGCTGAACTTTTTTGCATTGCAAGTCATGTAACTGAAGCCAACATCACACGACAGCATATTGAGTTCCTGGCAGATAAGAAGCAAGATGTATACGGCGTTTTGACAATGTTCCACACAACCCCAACTGCAAATTTAATAACCGAGTGTAAAAAAATGCAAGAATACGGAGCAAATGGGGTAATTCTAATGGATTCAGCAGGTGCGGCAACACTAGAGATGACAAAGCGTACCATTTCCGAGTTAAGAAATGCGCTGAACATCGAGATTGGGTTTCATGCTCACAATAACCTCGGTATGGCAGTTGGGAACACCCTTGAGATGATTGCAAACGGAGCAACGATTATTGATGGATGCCTGCGTGGATTTGGTGCGGGTGCAGGTAACCTTCAGCTTGAGAGTTTGATCGCGATTCTGGAAAAAAGTGGCGTCGAAACTGGTGTCAATCTAATGCAGATTTTGAGGGCAAGTTTCGAAATTATGCCAGAGATTCAAGAGAAAGAAGTCGGAATTGATCCAATTTCAGTCTATATGGGGATTCAAGGTGTGCTTTCTGCGTACAAATTATTGATTCTTCGTCTTTGCGATAGGCTGAATATTGATGCGTTTGAATTAATACGTGAAGTCGGACAGAAAAATTTAGTCGCATGTCAGGAAGATGTAGTAATTGAAGTAGCAAATAGATTGAAGAATAAGAGAACTAGTAGTATTGCGGATAGGGAATTGTCGTTGTGAAGGAGAAAAAATGAGGGTATCAGATTATATATGTGAGTTCTTTAAGGAAAATGGGGTTGAACAAGTGTTTGTTGTCACTGGAGGTAATGCTATGTGGCTGAATGATTCTGCGGCACGTCAAGGTTTCAACATTACTTGCTTTCATCATGAGCAGTCTGCCACAATTGCTGCTGATGCCTACGGTAGATTAACGCGGAAACCTGCGATTGCTATGGTGACGGCCGGACCTGGATCAATAAATGCACTCACTGGCGTTGTTGGTGGGTTTGTTGATTCGAGCCCTATGATCGTGATTTCTGGTCAGTCTAACTTGTTGTTTGTTGACTATGAGAACAATCACCCTATCCGTCAGTTCGGAGTTCAAGGTATTAATATCGAGCCTGTAGTTAAACCAAATGTGAAGTTTTTCAAGACGGTTGATGACCCGAGAATGATTGCGTACTACTGTGAAAAAGCCTTTTTTGAAGCAACTACTGGTAGACCTGGTCCAGTTTGGATTGATGTTCCACTTGATATTCAGAGGATGGAGGTTCAAATAGAAGACCTTGAGCATTATTCACCTGAAAGTAGCACCAAGAATAATTTGGATCATGCTATACTCAAACTTAGCGAACTACTGACTGAATCGAATCGACCTTTGCTTCTCGCGGGTCAAGCTGTTTCTTTATCTGGCGCGCGTTTGCAATTCGTTGAGCTTGCTGAAAAGCTACAGATTCCTGTTGTTACCTCGCGCCTTGGAATAGACCTACTTGAGTTTGATAATGACCTCTTCGTCGGGCACCCCGGAAACTATGGCAATAGGGCGGCAAACATCGCAGTCCAGAACGCTGATTTAATTGTTGCCATTGGGTCGCGAATGTCGACTGCTACGATAGCTCATTCAACAAACGGTTTCGGCAAGAACGCGAAGATTTATTCTGTAGATATAGACACAGCGGAACTCGAGAAGCCGTATCCCAAGATAGATTTTAGGATTCACTCCGACGCGTTAAGATTCATTGAAGAAGCGCTAAGTTCTGAACTGCCTGTGAATATCAATAAAGCGTGGCTCGAAAAGTGCAAGAACTTGAAATTAAGCTACCCAGATGTTCCTGATAGTTATGAGCACCAGAAAGACGGGATTAACACATATTGGTTCACCCATGTCTTGAGCAAGGTCACGCCTGCGGATTCCGCGGTAGTGGTTGACACTGGTTCCTGCTTCCACGTTGCGGCACAGGCTTGGAAGCTGAAGAAAGGTCAGAGTTTCTTGACAACTGGAGGGTTATCAACAATGGGGTGGTGGCCTGCGTGTATTGGGGCTGCGGATGCTTTCGGACGCGAAAAAGAGATCATTTGTATAACTGGTGACGGAAGCTTGCAGATGAATCTTCAGGAGTTGGCGCAGTTGAAGTACCATAATCTGCCAGTTAAGCTTTTCATATTCAATAATAACGGATATCTACTGATTCGGACTACTCAACACACCATGATGAACGACAATTTTTTCGGAGAAGGTCCACAGACTGGCGTTTGGTGTCCTGACAGCCTCGAGATTGCTAAGGCGTACGGCATCCCGTCGGTCCGTATCGATTCAACTGAGAACTTAGCGAGCCAGATTGAAGAGGTTCTTAATATGAGCGGACCCGTGATTTGTGAGGTCATGTCGCAGCAGTGGCAGGAGCTAATTCCGAAAGTCACTTCCGAGCGTATGCCAGATGGCTCACTCATAGCACATGAGTTTGAGGATATGGCACCGTTCCTTCCACGTGAGGAACTTGAGAAGGTCATGTCGAACGGCCAAGCGTAGTTCGTAGCGACTAGCGTGAATTCGGGTGACGGCACTCCACTAAGGGGCCACGGCCCCCCACCACCCATGGCTAGTGTAGCGCAAAACTGGATCAAAAAGATGCAAAGTCGCACCGTGGTTAATAAGTACTGGTTTTATGGCTTGAACGCGGAGTGCGTGGAAAACTAGCCACACCCGCTCACCCCGCCCCCTCAGAGTCTGCTATACTATAGACATTCACGCCCAGTACATAATCCACATGGCGAGCCCAGTCGTCCGCCAATCGTTTCTGACGCACCCGCTCGCAGTCTACAACGCTAATGTGGCTGGAACGAAAATGCTGCTAGACTTCGGGTTGGAACGTGGCTTGGAGCACTTTATCTTCGGTTCATCTGGCGCAGTCTACGGCAAAACCAGTAACCCGCTAATTAAGGAACATGAGTTCGGTGCCGTCGACGTTCAAGAGATTGCGAACTGTTACGACGAGGCAAAGCGCATGGGGGAGATGCTTGCTCTGTCCTACTCGGTGGAAAAGGGAATTCGCCACACCTCCGCACGCATTGCGACGGCGTATGGACCGGGTATACGTGATGACTCCAGCCTGGCGGTAAACACAATGCTCAAGGAGGCGCAATCCACTGGGAAAATCGTTGTCGGCAACCCTAGGGTGCGTCGCAGCTTCACCTACCTCAGCGATACGACGCGTGCAATAATGTTTGGCACGCTTCTCGGAGAAAACGGTGCATATAACTGCGGAAGTGACTTTGTGCACTCAATGATTGACCTTGCCGAAGTGATTAGCGGCAAGACTGGGTGCGCGGTCGAAAATCTACAGGGCACCGTGGAATCAACCATGGTCCAGGACGTAACTAAGCTGAATAATATCGGATACACCGCGAAAGTTCCGCTTGATGAAGGAGTGGACAGGCTGTTGAACCCTAATATCGCTAGGGATGTTGCTGAAGTCGTTGCAGACCCGAAACTACAGCCGAAGTGGAGTGAATTTGCAGGAAAAACAGTGATAGTCACTGGCGCTGCAGGCATGTTACCGAGTTATATGGTCTTCACGTTGATGGCACTCGAAACACACATGGAGAATGCCCCGAAAGTCATTGGCGTGGTCCGTAATTTGGCGCGTGCGAAGGAGAAGTTTGCTACACTGAGCGACAACCCGCGCCTCGAACTTGTGGAGTCAGACTTGAGCACCCCGTTAATGATTTAGACGGCGCACCCATAACAATTGTGGCGTTAATCATAAAATCATTCGCCTTCTTTTCCATGGTGATATATCCTATCATCCGAGTTCCTCGTTAATCTTGCCAACCTGTATGTCAATTGCCTTACGAATCGTTTCAATCCGTTCAGGAAACTTGCCTTCAAATTCCTTTCCTATCAGCGAGATGTCTAGTTTTGCAAAAGTTTCCGAAGTGATTTTCACATTCTGTTGTTTGAGCATATCGATGAAATTTAGCCTTGTCCGCAGGTCCTTGACTAGAAAGATGTCTTCGAAATCACGATCAATGTTTGCTTCAGGGGTTTTGTAGAACAGACTCTGTCCAGTGTCGAAAATTGGTGAAAAGTCAGTGATTTTTCCAGTGTTAGAATCATACATATAGCCAAAATTGTTGTAATGCCTGTCATTGTTGAAAGTCAGGGCATCCAGAAGTGCCATCTGGTTAAACTGCTTTGTGAAACCGAACTGTTCATTAATTAACTCAGTGTTCTCCCTGTTCTTTAGAGTTCCGTATTCAGCTAAAGAATAGGCAGGCAAAAACGAAAAATCCTCACTTGAGAAATTGTCACAACTAGAATAACTTAAGATCTCGTCGTTCCTCTTACGTTCTTCATATTCATATTTCACGCAATTAAACTCCAGCTGTTTGGCGATTTCGTATGCTAGAACCTCAGAGAGCGGTTCGCCAGGGTAATAGCCCGCACCTTTCTTCAGTTTCCATATTCCTCCGTCATAAAGCCATCCCTTTGCGAGATGTCCCCCTGTAGTATATTCTGGGGTTAGCCCTGACTTATTAGAAATTCCCTCGCCGTAAAGTGCAAGTTCGAACAAATCCACGTCGATATTGTTCTGATACAGGCTGACTTCGTCCCATTTCCTGTCTTCATCGAACGGGTTAAGCCAAAGTGTGTCGCTCAGGGAAAGAAAGTACTGGTTCGAAGCCACAATTCTGATGTTCGCTAACCTGTTGTTTTGCAGCAAGCGCGCACCGTTCTCGCGATTCATCGGCAGTAGACGCTTCGCAAGCCACTGATCAATGATGTTTCCATCACTAAAGTCGACTAACTCTCTAAAATTGGTATCATTTTCCAAGAGTTTAACATCACTGGCAAATCCGAACTCATCAAACGAAAATTGTGCAATACGGATATCCTTGGACTGAATCCAAAAATCCTTGAACAACTTCAACATATCATTATTATAGCACCGTCATCCCCCATAATTCAGTGGTGTAATTCTTTCGCAACTGCCGCATCAAGTTTTGCGAGGACTCTATCTTTAAGAGGTGCCATTTTTCCCGTGTCGTTCCACATCTCAGTCAGATACTCGTCCTTGAGCTTCTCGAAGCGCTTGGTGTAGGCGGGGCGCAGTGCGTGGAGGGGAAACCATACCGCCAAGAAGAAAAGCCGTGCAGCCTTCGCACCAGATGTAGGCTCGATGCCGTGGACCGTAAAAGTTGTCAACATTCGTTGTTGGTATGCCCTGAAGTCCTTCAACTTGTCTTCAATTCTGCGCGCGGACATACCCGCGACCATATCTTGAAGGTATTTCACCTTGAGCCCGTTAAGCGAAAAGTGCACGGATAGGTCGATGTCTTCGTGTAAAATGTCCTCTTTGTCAATGCACGCCTCTTCACGAACCACCTGCCACGCTGACTTCCTCATGCACATATTGGTGCCGAAAAACATCGGGATTACATCCGCATTTTTCTGGATCAGCTTACGAACAGTGCGGTCCGAGTTGAACGACAATCGGCGCATCGGCATATCGTAGTATGACACTGGGCCAGTTGCACCCATCATATCGGGGTCGTCCGCGAAGTTTTTCTTGATGACTTCCACCCATTCTGGAGCTAGTATCGCGTCCGAGTCGATTCTACCCAGCAGTTCACACTTAGCCATATCCAGCCCAAAGTTCCTCGTCGGCACCAGCCCCTGCTCTTCATTCTGCTCAACAAGTATCAGTTGCCCTCTGCGGTCGGGGTGCTCGCGTTCGTAATCGTCAATGAAGCCCTGAACTTTTGTGAAGGTGTCGTCCGTAGAATTGTTGTCCACGATAATTACCTCATCCGCCTGCACTGTCTGATTCACCACGGAATTCAAGCAATACAAGATTGTCTCCGACTCATTCCACGCCGGAACTATAATACTCACAGTAGGACTCATTATCATCAGTATAGCAGACCAGTCGTCATTTAGGCATCTCTTGAGCGTATTTCTTCGAGCCTCTTCACCCACTGCCTTGCGGTCGCAGTGCAGCCCGAATAGTCGCCGTCAACTACCTTAGTTAGCGAGCCACCACCACCCACGGCAACTGCACCAGCGTCGAACCAGTCTGCCATATTGTCAATACACACCCCGCCAGTTGGCATAATCTTCACGTCTGGGAAGGGCGCCCTGATAGCCTTGATGAACTCTGGACCGAGCGTCGCGGCAGGAAACAGCTTTACTACATCAACACCCGCCTCGATTGCAGTGTGGATCTCAGTCACGGTCATACAGCCTGGTATATATGGGGTAGCATTCAAGTTGCATACTTCTGCGACTTCAGGGACGAACACTGGGCTCACGACAAACTCTGCGCCGGCAAGAATACTGAGGTGCGCGGTTTCTCCATCAAGCACAGTGCCCGCGCCGATAATGACACTCTTATTCTGCCCAAACTGCCCCGAAAGTTGCTTTATGGCACTTACCGCGTTCGGGGTTGAGAAAGTAATCTCGATTGCGACCACGCCACCTTCGATCAAGGCGTCAGCTACTCTTACTGCGTCCTCCTCGCTTTTCCCGCGGACAACAGCGACCACACCTGCGTCAATAAGGCGAAGGATAGTATTTCGTTTCTGCACATAAAAAGTATACCACATTGTGCTACAATAGTTCAAGTGCAACTAGAAGAACGCGTCAAGAGGCGCCTTGCGGATTTAACGGACACCATGCCTGACGATTGGTTTTTAACTGTCCGTTTACGTGAGGGTATGTATGAGACTTTTTGTGCACTTAGCGGGCGGGATAACAAACTTGAGCTGGCGGAAAATGACCAGAAGAGCGCGGGTGGTAGAAAAAAGCGCAAGAGGGTTGGAGTTCTAGCCCAGTCTTGGACCTGTGCGACCGCAGTAAACCCGATACTGACCGCAGGGCTGACCCCCGAATACCATGAAATCTCCGCCGACTACCTATCATATACGCTAGACAAGGACTTTCAGAGCGGTCACGATACACTAGCGGCACTTTGGCAACACTCACTGGGAATCCCAGCGCAAATCCAGCAGATTAAAGGTGTGGTCACACTTGAAGACAGTGCGCATTGTCTAGGTCTAATTGCCCGAGACGAGAATGGCAAACCGCTAGCAGATGTGTCCTTTCACAGTTTCGGAGTCGAGAAGTTGTTACCTACGCAGTTCGGCGGCGCGGTCTGGGTCAATCCCGATTCAGCGTTCAACACAAAAATGGAGCAGGTGCGGCAGAATCTTAGAGCGTTGACCTCACCTGATATCGGTTTGAACTTGCGCTATCGGTTATACAAGCCATTAAACGGGGTTTTCAACCGCATTCCGTCTACTCTAGCCAGTCGTTTGAAGAGTTACTTGACGTCGAAAGGTGTATTTATCCCACCAATTGAAGATGCCGAGTTGAGAGGTGAAATGACAAGAAATAGCAGTGCCCCGTCGAAGTGGATGCTGAAGAAGATGCTTAATGCGCTCGAAAACTATGAGGTTTGCATTCACCAGCGCCAAAAGAATACCTACAAACTATGTCAACTACTCGAAAGCGAGCTGGAAAAGGCTGAGAACAAGGGCAAGATTGAGATTCCGAAAGGTGTGAAAAGCGCAGACTATCTGATACGGTTTCCAATTATTTTCCCGACAGCGGAACTTGCCCGAAAGAAGTTTGACCACCTAAAAAGTGCTGGATACTGGCCCGGAAAGTGGTATAACCCGACGTTTTTTCCTGGTGTCCACGATGCCGATAAGTATTTTTACAACGCCGAAGAGTTTCCGCAGACCCAAGATGTGGCAGCGCGAACGATTCAGTTACCGACAAATGCGCAGTGGAGTGAAATTGAAGGGATGGTTAAGCTTGTATTTAATTGAAGAATTCGCCGGAAATGAGAAGCAGTGGAGTGATTTTGTTGATTTTCCCTCCACCGACCATACCCTAAACCCGCACTTCACCTTTTATCATAAGTGGAACTGGGGTGAACATTTACGCTCCACCGCGTCAGAAACAGGGAATCAGTTTATGCGAATTGGTGTGTTACACGTGCCCGAAAATGGGGTCAAGAAGCTGGTAGGCGTGGCGAACTGCGTCTGCGCACCGCTAAGGGTAGGAGGGCAGAAGTATTGGTACATCCCGCGCGGCATCTGTATGGAGTATACTGACCCGTCTGTTGTGAAAGATGTCTACGAACAGGTGAAACGCTTCTTCAAGGACACTGGGTGTGCGCTAGTGCGGTTTGACCCTAATTTGGTTGTGTCGACGAATGCAACTGACGAACCGGAGGTCACTGCGCACGAAAGTGATTTAGCGGCAGTGGGCGCAATCAGGCAGTTAGGAACTCAGTCGGCGGCAGTTTGGCCTCAGGTGGAGAGAGTCTGGATCGCGGAAATTCAAAGTGCAGGTGAGGACCAGGAAAAACGACAACTCGAGTGGCTGAAAGAGCACGGAATGCGCAAGCGGTTGGTTAGTCAGCTACGGAAAGCTGGCCGTGAAGGTGTGCAGTTCTCGGTGTCTAGTGAGGAAGAGGATCTTGAGCAGTTTTTGCGAATGTTGAATGCTCTGGATGAACGAAAAGGTGGCATTGGTAAGCATCTCGATGAGTATTATCGCAAGCAGTTCAAGTTGATGAAGACTGACGGCACCGAAGTTTTGATTAAAGCGGAGTATCAAGGGCAGGTGTTGGCGATGGCGTTTATGACAGTATTTGGCGCGGAAGCATCCTATCTACACGGTGCGAGCTCAGAGGAGTTTCGTAACCTAGTTGGGCCTCAGTTTATGCACTTCTCGTTTATGAATTGGCTTTCAGAAAATATGCCGAGTGTGAAATACTACAACTTTTGGGGTGTGATTTCCGAGCAAATGCACCAAAAAGGGCACCCAGGTTCTGGTTACTCTGGGTTCAAGCGCAATTTCGGTGGGTATGAGGTGAATTACGTCCGCGCACAGGAGTTCGTCTTCAAGCCGATGAGTCGAATTGTGAACTTTTTCGTGGACAAATTGTGGGCCTACAAGAACAGAGAGGCGCTCGGATTTTAGAAAAGTGGAGGGAAAAATAATGGCAACAAACGACTGGTATTTAGGGCAGAAACACTTCTTGCAGTCACCCGAGTGGAGGGAATTTCAACACAAGTTGGGAAACGACACTATAGAGGTGAACGGTGCGCTTGGAATTGTCGAGCGCGGCAAGGTTTCGAAGTTGTATTTCCCCTACGGGCCGTGTGTTGAGCAACAGAGTGGGTTTTTTGAGGCGGTTGTTGAAGAGGCGAAAACATTAGGTGTTGACTATGTTCGAGTTGAGCCCAGGTCAGGTGTTGACGCCGAAAAGCTGACGGCGCTAGGGTTCGTGAAGGCGCACAAAAATATTCAGCCCGAAGTCACCGCGGTGTCTGATTTGAGCGTTGGGTTTGACGAAATCTTCAAAGGTTTGCCTTCTAACACAAGGAACGCTTGGCGACAGACAGAAAAGAAGGGCGTCACGTTCTCCGAGTCCCGAGATGTTCAAGATGTCCAGATATTCCTTGAGATGTTACATTCGGTTGCCGCGCGAACAGGAATGCACCCACACCCCGACGAGTATTTTCAGTATATGGCGCAGACTTTTTTCCCGAGTGGTGCTGGTGGGCTGTTTTTTGCCAAAGTCGAAGGTCAGGTTGCTGCCGCGGTGTTGTATTTCCAGGACGACACCACTATGTATTATGCACACGCCGCCTCGTTTGATGAGTTCCGCAAGCTGTCCGTTGCGACCACTATACTAGTTTATGCACTTCAGGAGGCTTGTGCACGCGGGCTACAGTTTTTCGACTGGTTTGGTGTTGCTCCAGAAGCGTTCAAGACGCCGAAGGAAGAGCAGTTTTACGCGTCATGGCAGGGGTTCACCAACTTCAAGCTCCGGTTTGGGGGCAGTCGGGTCACTACACTAGGCACGTGGGACTTACCGCTCAACAAGTTAAAATACAGACTTTTCCGACTATTGGTGCGGTAGGGTGTCACCCTTGGCTTTATGCCGCGCATGACACCGACCCCTCTATTGTCATCTTTGGCTTTATGCCGAAGATCCATAATGGCATGACTGACGTGTGGATCCTCGGGACAAGCCCAAGGATGACATGAGGACGGGGTGCCCAAGGATGACACTGACCCCTCTATTGTCATCTTTGGCTTTATGCCGAAGATCCATAATGGCATGACTGACGCGTGGATCCTCGGGACAAGCCCGCGCCTGCCCTTGGCTTTATGCCGAGGGATGACATGAGGACGGGGTGCCCAAGGATGACACTGACCCCTCTATTGTCATCTTTGGCTTTATGCCGAAGATCCATAATGGCATGACTGACGCGTGGTGAGAAGTCTAGTTGCCAATCACCTTCGTCGCATCATCTAGCGCTTTCTTTGCCTGGTCAAGTGCCTGCTTCAGTTGCTCAAGTTGCTCCTTAGTCACTGGACTCGTTGTTGAATCACTCTGCGTTGGATTAGGTTGAGGTGTAGTAGCGTTGCTGCTAGGGTCGGTAGAGTTTGTCTGACCTGCGGCGTCAGTATGCTGTGCCGCAGAGCCGTCGATAGCGACTGTCGAAGTGTTAGCGACCCCCGAGTTCCCCCCGAACACCTGGTTAAGCGCTGCTTCAAGTGTATCAGCAAATCCCACCTTGTCACCGAATGCAACCAACACCTTCTTCAGCAACGGGAAAGTTGTCGTTCCAGTTGATTGAACGTAGACTGGCTGAATATACACTAGACCGCCACCAATCGGCAAGGTCAGCAGATTTCCGCGGATTATTGAGGATGAAGTACCACTCAAGAGGTTTAACTCTTTGGACACGTCAGCGTTCGCATTAAAGTTGTTCTGCGCTTGACCTGGACCTGGAACCGTCGTATTCTTCGGCAGTTCAAGCAAGTGAAGTTTACCGTAGTTCGGTCCGATCACACCAGGCTGGCTACCCGCATCGGAGTCAGCGCTCAAGAACCCTGTCAGAATTTCACGTTTTGCACCGCCACCAGGGATGAAAGTTGATGTGAGTGAGAATACTGGCTGCTTATTGCCTGGCATCTGAAGCGTGAGGTAGTAGGGAGGTTGCTTAACACCAGACTCCTTTGTCCCCGTTTTCGCGGCGGTCACTGTGCCAGAATTAGTCGGATCGGTGGGCACCTGCCAGAAGTCAGACCCCGAGAAGAATGCTCCCGCGTCGGTCACGTGGTAGTTCGCAAGCAGTGCACGCTGGACTTTGAAGAGGTTCTCTGGGTAGCGAATATGGCTCATCAGGTCACCAGAAATCTCGGACACGGGGTGTAATTCCTGCCCATAAATCTTGGTCCATGCCTTCAGAATCGGGTCAGAGTCATCCCAAGAATAGAGCGAAACCGAACCGTCGTAGGCATCGACAGTGATTTTGACCGAGTTACGGATATAGTTCGCCGCGCGGGAATCAAGCGCCGAAACTGACTTTGAGGTCTCGGTGATAGTGTCCTTCGTTGCCTGCCCGATGTCAATCATTTTGGAATACGGATACCTGTCAGTAGTTGTGTAGCCGTCGAGAATCCACTTGACGTGTCCATCAACAACGGCTGGGTAGACGCGCCCATCGAGTTCAAGATACGGTGCCACTTCCTTTACGCGCTCCTCAGGGTCACGGTTATACAGAATCTGCGAGCTGTCGTTAACACGGTCGGTGAAGAAGAGCTGATAATCCTTGAAGCGCACTGCGTAGAGCAATTTCACAAAGGCGTTCGAGAGTTGAGGCCCCCCATTGCCCTTGAACGTCACGTTTTCGGTCGCCTCTGGGTAGTCAAACTCCCACGCTTTGCCTTCGGGTGCACCAACTATTGAATACGTCGGTGCGTTCTTTGAGAAGTATAGGCGTGGCTCGTATTCCTCAGATTTCGTTAAGTCGCCCGAGTTCGGTATGTCTTTCTCGTAGAATTGAGGGCGCCCGTCCACAGTAATTTTGTTACCGTAAGCAGCAACCACACCAAAACCGTGCGTGAAAACCGTGTGGTCGTTAATCCAGTTGCGCTGATCACTACCAGTCAAGTCAAGCTCGCGGGCAGAAATCACAGTGTCATGCGACTTACCGTCTATAGTATACTTATCCACGCTCAGAGTGTCCTGGAAGCCGTAGTATTGCTTATTTTGTTGAAGTTGCCGGAATGTCGGTGCCAAGATTTGTGGGTCCAGTAGGCGGATTTGAGACGTAGACTCGACATCATTCTGCAGTTGTCCTGCCTTGGTGTCCGTCGTAGCGTTGTAGCTCTCGACCTCGACCTTGTCAAGCCCGTAAGCAGCCGTGGTCGCCTTGATGTTGTTCTGAATGTATTCCTTTTCAAGCTCCTGTGCGTTTGGCGTCACCTTGAAGTTTTGCATCAACACTGGAACAATCCCCACTATAATGAACGCCAATACGGCAGTTGAACCGATGGAGATGAGCGGTATTTTAACATTTCCACTGATTGCGGTCCAGATAAATAGTAGACCGATTAACACGCAGAGCCCAGCGCAAATCTGAAGTGCAGGTATTGTAACGTTTACGTCAGTCCAAGTTGCCCCAGTCATTCTGTCCGAAATCGAGGTCAGTAGGTCAAAGCGCCGTAAGTAGACAAGTGCAGCAACACAAAAGCTCAGTAGCACTGCGTAAATTGAGAGTTGAACGCGCAACGGACGCGCCACGTGCAGGAGAGTTGTCTTCCCGAGTTTACGCATTTGAGTTGTGGTGCTAGTCTGCCCGAACATTGAGCCCGCGATAAAAGCAGTGATTATCATCAGCACGAAAAGTCCAACTAGCGAGCCGATTATCGCTTCAAGACCAGGTAGAATAAAGACGTAGAAGGACACGTCAAGCCCGAAAATTGGGTCAGTCTGATTGAAAGGTGTGCTACCCGACATCAGCAATATGTCATATGTGGAGTCCGCGACGAAAAACCCATAAAACGCACCTATGACTGCAGAAATTAGCAGAAACCA
The DNA here is from genome assembly GCA_031273495.1 of Candidatus Ancillula kalotermitis. Lineage (GTDB taxonomy): Bacteria > Actinomycetota > Actinomycetes > Actinomycetales > Bifidobacteriaceae > Ancillula > Ancillula kalotermitis. Next base: position 14,210 of record JAISRT010000058.1, read on the forward strand.
CAGTATGTGACGTTTTGCAAACTTGCTCTTGAGCTCATCTAGTTGGGTAGTCTGTAGTTTTGAAAGCTGATAGTTCGAGCGCAGGCGGTAAACAAGTGTTAGCGAGATCATTGAGCACACAGCAGCGATGACAAATCCGACTAAGAATACACAAAGTGGGGCTAAATACTGCACTTTTAGGACGTTCAGAAAGCCAAGCTGATTAAACCAGAGTATGTCCGTCCCGAGGTTTGCACCAATGGACACGACAGCGAAAAATAATGCTAATATGACTACAATACCGATTACAGTCCGCCTCATCCAAGCGGGTAGTAGAGTTCCACTGGGGTTTACTTTGTAGGGAGCCCGTGCTTCTTTGATTTTCTCGGCGGCATCACTCGCGACTGACGACGCTTTGTTCGCAGCCTGGGCACTCATCTTCTGCACTGCATCGTTTCCGAGCAGCAATTGCAATAATAGTCTTATCATTATCTTAGTGTAGCACAATAGTATGTCATTAAAAAATTTGGCGTTAATTGCACCAAAATGACACAGTGTGATGCTATAATCTAGATATGGAGCAGTTTGTTGGGATTTTCTTACTAGTAGGGCTAGTGATGATTCTTTTTGTGTATGCACCAGCGAAGTTCAAAATGAAGGATCAGACTGAGAATTCAGGGTATTCAGACAAGTTTTCGGACAGTCTGCGCATTCTGCAGAGTTTGAAGCAGGAGATCCGCACTCAGAATGAAGATTTGAAAAGGGAGTCTGCGAGAACATTTAAGGCCAAACCAACCACAGGAACTGCGTCCACGGGGTATGTTCGGACACTCCAGCCAGCTAAAGTTGTCCGACGTGCGCAGCAAGCCCAACGGCAGCAGGTGCACAATAACCAGAGTTCAAGCGCTAATAACAGGCGGCCCGCACGAGAGTTCAACCTGCTGCAAAAATGTCTCCGCGCAGTGTTTCTGCCATTTTTCAAGCACCAGTCGTCTAAAGCAGTGTCGCACTCGCAGTTCGTTAAGCAGTCTAGGGCATCGCCAACTTACCTTAAACGTCAAGGCACTAACTATTCGCCAGTATACTCGAACAGGGGTGTTAAACGTCCAGCGCAGAAGATTAGCCGTGAACAACTGATTGAGAACATCAGGCTCCAACAGGATAGTCAAATCAACTCTGCAAGCCAGAGTGTCATCGCTGAGGCGGAATATAACGAGGTCCAGAATAAGATTCGCTCGTTCGACACGCATTCAAGCAAAAAGAAGTATTTCTCTTCGGCAGCAATCGACCAGCAGCTTGCCCACACCAGAATGCTAGTTTCCGAACTAGACAGGCAGTATTCCAATCTCGAGTATGAGAGCACCAAGAGGCAGGCACGACGCAAATAGTTTGAGAAAGCATACAGTCCAGCGCTATGTGATCACGAGGATGTTCACTCAGATGACTGTGCAGATGCTCGCAGTTTCGGTCGGTTATCAGATGTATGAAATTACTGGTTCCGCGCTGTTTCTAGGGCTAATCGGCCTGATTCAGTTTCTCCCACGCATTTTGTTGACGATTCCAGCAGGCACCGTCGCCGACAAGTATGACCGCAGGAAAGTCGTTATTATCGCGCAGTCATTTATTTTCGTGACGTCAATTGTTTTACTCACTGCATCTGTGCTCCACGTGGTTTCTGCTATACTACTGCTACTTGTTGTTTTTGTATATGGCTCAGCGTTTGCGATGCAGGCACCGTGCTTAGTGTCGCTGTTGCCGAATATTGTCTCGAAGAGGAGCTTCGCGAAAGCAACTGCTACAGTGTCAAGTGCACAACAGGCAGCCATAATCTTCGGGCCCGCTGTGGCAGGGCTACTTTACGTCTTCGGGCCACAACTAGCCTATTTTGGCATCGCGTGCTGTAATTTGTTGACGATATTTCTGGTGGCATCGCTCCGCAGGAAACATATTCACCGCGAAAAGTCAGAAAATGCACCCGAGTCGCCGTTTGCAGGGCTTAAGTTCATCTGGAAGCAGAAGGGCATCCTCGGTGCGCAGACACTCGATATGGTGGCAGTGCTTTTTTCGGGCGTCACTGCGCTGCTCCCGATCTTCGCAACAGATGTCCTCCACGCAGGTCCGATAGGCTTCGGTATATTGAGGAGTGCCCCTTCGGTGGGTGCAGTGCTGATGTCAATCTATCTCGCGAAGCGGCCTGTCCAGCATAAAACTGGCAAGGTGATGTTCGCGGCAACGGGGTCATACTCGTTATTGACAATCTTCTTCTCGTTTTCAACATCTATCTACCTGTCCGTGGCAATACTTATTCTGATGGGTGCCGTGGATATGGCGTCAGTGGTGATACGGTCTACATATATTCAAGTTGCTGCAAACGATGACGTGCGGGGGAGAGTGACGGCAGTGAATTTCATCTTTATCGGTGCGTCCAACCAGTTCGGAGAGTTCGAGTCTGGTGTTGCGGTTGCCTTGTTTGGACTTGTGCCTGCTGTCGTGCTAGGCGGTGCTGTCGGAATAGCGGTCACTGCGATCTGGTATCGTCTATTCCCAGAGCTCAGGAATCTCGACAAAATTGAATGAACTACTGGACATATTCGCGAAGGATTTGCGCCACCTTCAAGGTTTGAGTGACAATACAATTAAGGCCTACACTTCGGATGTCCTTGACTTTTTGCAACGGCTCGTTGTTGAGGATGTAGATGAGTTGAAGCAAATCCAGTATGACGAGATACGCGATTATTTGATGCTACTGCACGCTAACTCAATCTCCCGTGTCTCTCAGTGTCGCAAGATTAGCGCGTTGAAGAGCTTTTTTGGGTTCCTGCGCAAGAACCAAATCATTGAGACCGACCCCACGGCGAAAGTGACTGTTCCGAAGGTTGATGTGCACCTGCCTGGAGTGCTCAACGAAAACGAAGTGACGATGTTACTTGACTATGCGCAAGAAACTGCGGCGCGTAGTCAAGACTATTTTGACTGCCGCAACACCCTACTTGTTGAATTGCTTTACTCAACTGGCATGCGGGTCTCCGAGCTGGTCAAACTGACCTGGGGTGATGTTGATTTAGCTAGCCGAAGCATCCGTGTTCGGGACGCGAAAGGCGGGAAAGACCGCGTAGTGTTGTTCAACGACCATGTCCTTAAAGCACTGCACTCGCTAGTCGAGAAACTACATAGTACCAACACCAACACTAGTGTTCAAAGTGCAGACGTGCGCCAGGAACCTATCTTTAAGAATAAACACGGCGGGTGTTTGAATGTCCGAACCGCACGCCAAATTGTCTACGATTTAGCGCGAGCTGCTGGGCTACAAAATGTGCACCCTCACACGTTTCGGCACTGCGCAGCTACACATTTACTCGACGGCGGCGCGGACATACGCATTGTGCAAGAACTACTGGGGCACTCGAACCTGCAAACTACGCAGAAATACACTCACACCTCAGTCGGGAGGCTGCTTGAAAAGTATCATTCGGCGTTCCCGAGATAATGTGCTACAATAGTGATATGGCCGATCCGAAGGGCTTTCTGAAGTTGCGACAGCGCGCTGATTTTGAAGTGCGTGACGTTTCTCGTGTTGACGATTTTAATGATGTTAATGTTGAGAAGAATGCGCGTGAGTTCATAAATATGATCACCCCGCAGGCGTCTAGATGTATGGATTGTGGAGTGCCGTTTTGCCATTTTTCTTGTCCGCTAGGCAATGTAATCCCTGAGTTTAACGAGTATGTCTACCGCGGGAAGTGGCGTGATGCTTTCGACCGCTTGAGCAACACCAACAATTTCCCGGAGTTTACTGGGCGAGTTTGTCCTGCACCTTGCGAGGCGGGGTGTGTCCTGGGGTCGATTGATCCTGCCGTGACAATTGAGAATATTGAGCGCGTCATTTCAGATGTGGCGTTTAACCGTGAGTATGTGAAGCCTAACCCACCGGAAGTAGTTACCGAAAAGCGCATCGCGATCGTTGGGTCTGGTCCTGCGGGGCTCGCGGCAGCACAGCAGTTGACGCGGGTGGGGCACACAGTAGTGGTTTATGAGAAGTCGGACAAGCCAGGGGGTCTACTGCGGTATGGCATCCCGAACTTTAAGTTGGAAAAGGTGCTGATTGATCGTCGTCTCAAGCAGTTGAAGGCTGAAGGTGTTCGTTTCAGATGTGGCGTTGAAGTTGGCGTAGACCTGAGTTTTAAGGAGTTGCAGCAGAAGTTTGACGCTGTGATTTTGGCGACGGGGACTGGTATTGCGAATGATGTTAGAGTTGAGGGACGTGAACTGCAGGGCATCTATTTCGCAATGGATTTTCTTCCGCAGGCGACGCGGTCTGCAGTTGATGGTGCTCCACTAGAGATTGATGCTAACGGGAAACGTGTTCTAATTGTAGGGGGCGGTGACACGGGCTCTGACTGCTTGGGAACCTCAATTCGTCAAGGCGCGGAGTTTGTAACCACTTTGCAGGTGCTACCGAAGTCACCTCAGGTGCGCAATGCGTCCGAGTTCTACGGTGCGCAGCCGTGGCCGACATATCCACAGGTCTACAAAGAGTCAAGTTCAGTCAAAGAGGGCTTTATGACTGGGAAGTCCGAGATTTTGTACGAGACAACGGTGACTAGTCTGATTGGCGACGATGCTGGAAACGTTAAACAAGCAGTACTGAGCCAAGTGGAGTTCAAAGACGGCAAGTTCACTCCAATTACGGGGACTGAAAGGGTGATTGATGTGGACCTCGTGCTGATTTCGGTGGGATTCCGCGGTCCTGAAACTGTGAGGTTGGCGCAGGAGTTTGACGTCGAATTGACTTCTCGGAACACTATCAAGCGCGACGCCGAGTTTAGGTCGAACGTGGACAAGTTTTTCGTCGCTGGTGATGCTGGTCGGGGGCAGTCACTAGTCGTCTGGGCGATTGCTGAGGGGCGGAGTGTTGCCGCGGCAGTGGACAAGTTCCTGATGGGTGAAACTGAACTGCCAGCACCGATTAAACCAGATGAAACTGCCCTGAAGGCGTGAAGTAGTCCGAGAAAGTGATGAGATTCAAGAAACGGAGGGCGTAGAATGAAGACAGTGACAATTCGAGTTCCTGCCACTAGTGCAAATCTAGGGCCTGGGTTTGACACAATAGGGCTTTCACTTGACTTTTACGATGAGTTGACGGTTTGTTGGGGCACTGGAACACTGTTAGAACACCGCGCAGTTGAGGTCTCGGGTCCGTTTAGCGATGTTCCAGTTGACGAGACGAATATGGTGTATGCTATAATTAAGTCAGAGTTGCTCCATGCGGGGTTTCCAGAAGTCGAGTTTGCAATTTCCTGCATCAATAATATTCCGCATGCCCGTGGGTTAGGGTCCTCTTCGGCGGCAATCTGCTCAGCACTTCAAGCGGCCAGTATTGTGCTCAACGACGTTTCGGACGGCGAAATCACCTGGAGCAAGAACTATATTTACGATAAGGCGCTCGCAATTGAAGGTCACGGCGACAATGTTGCACCCTGTATTTTCGGTGGGATTCAGCTCGTGACGAAGTCTAGACCAGGGCACTTTCCGCTATTTTTGCGCTCCGACTACGCCTACGACGCCTTTTCGATTCGCTACCACATATTCGACGAGCCCACAAAAACCTCTGACGCCCGGAACGCACTGCCCAAGGAGATAGACAGACTGCAGGCGGTTGAGAACTCCGCGAATGTTGCCGAATTGGTCACAGCGTTTTCGATGTTGAAGACGCCAGACAACCACGTTTTACAGCTCGGCCGGAATTACACCAGGAACATTAACGAGATGCTTTTCTTCGGCACCGAGGACCATATTCACCAGGATTTCCGTCAGAGTGTCTATCCTGAATCGCTTGACCGCGTTAAGAAGTTGCGGGGAGCGTCCATCCCGGCGGCAATCTCGGGCGCGGGGTCAACTATCATCGCCTTCTGGTTCGACGAGAGACGGTTTGAGGGACTTGACGGGCACGATGACTTCTGGACTGCTCAAGCAATCGGAGCGCGGTATGACAAGTTCATCGAGGAAAATAAGAGTCCAAGTTGGGAAATAAAAAAGGGGACGATAGGTGTAGGGTGCTCTGTGGTGTAAGGCGGCGGCCCTTGTCACCCTCGTGTGGGTGTTGCGCTAGCGATTAGTGCTATAATAACGATATGGCACGTGTGCTAGTGGTTACCGATATTGATGAAATTGACTTCTTCAAGCATTTTTCGCGTGACCAAAATCTCTGGGAGTTTCGCCCGCTTCGTCTGACTTCGATTCAGGAGTGCACATTTTTCGACTGCCTGGTAATTTACGCCACAAAAGACATCCACCTGCTGAGACTGGTGATGAATTATGCCGAGAAACACCGAAATGGCGTGCCGATCCTGCTGATTTTAGACACCTGTGAACATGTCACCGAGTTTACACCAGCAGACTTCTTCATCTTCAAGAATGACCCGAGAGAGCTCTCCGCAAGGATAAAGCGTATTGCAAACCCTTATCCGATGCCAAAACCCGACTCCGAGCACTCCACAGGGCACACGGCGAAACGTGCACCAACACCCGACGGGCATAACTCGAACTCCAAAGCGGTGCACAACGCTCAATCTGGCAAGGGAGAGTCCAGCAAGCGAACTGAAGAGGAGAGGCTTAGTCAGGGCGGCAAAAATAGTGCTAAAATAGTGCTCAAGAAGCAGTCGAACTCAGTGTATCTTAAAGGTGAACGAGTGCATTTAACACTTGTCGAGTTCAAAATCTTCCGACTGCTTTTCTCTAACCCGAACAAGGTGTTTTCACGGCTGGAAATTGAAACGAAGGTGGCAAACAGTACGCCAATCAATCCAAACTCTAGGGCAATTGACGTCCACATCCGCAGAATACGTAGCAAACTAGGCCCAACTCTCGCCAAGCACATATTAACACAGCGCGCGAGGGGCTACTATTACGAGGAACTTTGAGTCTGGTATACTATAGATATGGAAGCCGACAAGAAGCATACTAGGAGGGTTTTGACACTTTGCCTAGTGGTTGTGCTATTAGTTTTCGGGTTTCCCACTGCGGTTTTCGTTAGCCAGAATGGTGGCATTGACGAGCAGGAAAAATGCTCCGAACAGTTCGCAAAGACTAGCGGGGGGCTGGGTGACTTCGTTAAATCTGGTGCTGAACTTTGCGGACTACAACTCGTGGCACTGCAGAAAATTGCGGACCAGTTTCACCCGACTCGCGGTGAGCTTGACAAACTGATTGACCTATCGATACCGAACGAGTCTACGGTGTGTTCAACCACTGGCAGCACTCTAACACTTCAGCTTCCCGAAGCGTCGCCAATTGGTGCAGGGCAGTATATTACTATCGAGAAGCCACCGACCCGAACGCTCTCAGGGAAGAAGGTCATCGCATTAAGCTTTGACGACGGACCCACTGCAGAAGTTACACCCGTGGTCCTAGACGTGCTGAAAGAGGAAGGGGTGAAGGCGACATTTTTCGAGCTCGGGCAGGCGGTCAATGCGTATCCCTACATCAGCAAGCGTGTTGTAGAAGAAGGGCATACTCTGGGGTCGCACTCATTTTTACATCGGTCTATCACGCGCCAGCCGCTAGGTGATGTGTCCTATTCTTGGCGTGAAACACTTCTAGACATCTACGACGCCACTGGGAAAGTCATCACAACATTTCGCCCTCCGCACGGGTTCTCTAGCGCCGAGTCAGTGTCGCGAATTAAAGGTGAAATCGTGAATTTCGGGCCATCGGCGGACGATTGGATTGGGCTTTCTGGCGATGAGGTTACTGCAAAGGTCGTAAATACCGCTACAAATGGCAGTATAATACTACTACATGACTCGCAAAGGGTTGAGATGTGGGCGTTGAAAAATACTATCGAGCAACTGAAAGAAAAGGGCTTCGAGTTCGTTACCGTTGATGAAATAATTCAACACCAGTCAGGTTTTCCGATCGCTTTTTACCAGTTGAACGACGTCAACACCTTCAACATTACACCAGAGAGCACTATATCCGAGCGCGTTGGCAACTCTGCGATGACTTTTCTATATCAAATTGGAGCAAAGGAGTATTCGGAGGCAACAGGGTAACATCGCACTATTTTTCAGCAAATGCAGACAAAGAACTCAGTCTCCAGCGGTTTCGCGCATCGATTTCAGGTCACCAACTTGAACTGTATTCTGCAAGCGGTGTGTTCTCAAGTTCAGGAATTGACAAGGGCACTGCGATACTGTTAAGTTACCTTCACTCGGAGCGCGGTGCGCACGTTTATGGCAAGTTCACTGCGGATGGTGTGGATACTGACTCGAGTGAAAGTGCACCCGACGAGCCAATTAATGTGCTTGATTTAGGGTGTGGTTGGGGGGTCATTACTCTAGACGCGATGCTCTCGCTAGTGGGTGTTGCCGCAAAAATCAGTGCAGTCGACGTGAATCAGCACGCAGTCCAGTTGAGCAATCTTAACGTAGCTGAGGTCCAAAAGCAGGCAGGTGTGGCTAACCAGCCAGGATTTCCCGATGCAAAAGCATACTTACCGCAGGAGTTACCTACACTTGAATATGACCTGGTGCTCAGTAATCCGCCAATTAGAATAGGCAAGACGGCAACTATTGATTTACTAGTGGAGTATCTTGACCGGCTGAAATCAAGCGGAATGGCAGTGTTTGTGATCCAGAAAAATCTCGGTGCGGACTCGATTGCTAAAGTGCTGTCCGAGCGCGGTTTTGTCGTCGAGAAGAGGGCTAGTTCTAAAGGTTTTCGCATTCTCGAAGTCAAAAAGGTGGGTGACGCTACTTGAAACCACTTCCACGTGATAAAAACTGCACTTTTGACGGCATTCTGCTCATTGACAAGCCTGCTGGGATAAGTTCGGCGGGCGTTGACCGGAGGATTAAACACCGGCTGGCAGAAATACTAGGCGTGAGTCTGCGTGCTGCACCGAAAGTTGGCCACGCAGGCACCCTCGATCCCTTCGCGACAGGAGTTCAGGTAGTGGGGATTGGCAGTGCCACCAAAGAACTCGGTAGTTTTACGGAGCTGAAGAAGACCTACTCGGCGACATTTGTTCTTGGTGAGCGTCGCGACACGGACGACTTGACTGGCACTATAATCGAAAAACGTGACGCAGTAGGCCTGACTCAAGCTGATGTTGTGAACGCATTGCAGGAGTTTCAGGGCAAGATTGTGCAGACTCCTTGTTCAGTTTCTGCCAAGAGCGTTAACGGGCAGCGGGCGTATGACTGCGCACGGAGAGGTGAAGAAATTGAGTTGCAGCCAGTCGAAGTAGAGGTGTATGATAGCGAATTACTGGCATTCAGGAGCGCAGGTGAGCTGGTAGAAGTTGATGTTAAATTTGAAGTGAGCAAGGGGACTTTTATACGGGCGATTGCTAGAGATTTAGGCGAATTACTGGGTGTTGGTGGGTATGTTTCAGCACTGCGGCGCGAGAAGATTGGTGACCAAATAGAGAGCAAAATGTTGCTGAGCGTGGATGAGGTTCTAGGGTTTGATGCCACGGAGCTGAAGACCGTGATACAGCGTTATTTCACTGGAACTTGCTTGACATTGGGCAATTTCGATGGTGTGCATTTGGGACACCAGAAGCTAGTTCGAACAGCAGTGGACAAGGCAGAGGGGTCGGCGCTCAAGTCAGTAGTGCTTATTATTGACAATGAGTGTTCACGGGAAGAAACATTAACAACACTCGAGCAGCGCGTCAACTTGATCAAGAATCTTGGTGTAGACGAAGTGCAGGTTATTGACTTTGCCGACATAAAAGGACTAACCTACGAAGAGTTTTTGACTAACTTAATCGGCAGTTTCAATATGCGAAGTTTTGTTTGTGCACCAGACGTTGCTGTAGGAAAGGATCGGCGCGGGGACAGGGCTGCACTAGCGAGTTATCTGGACGAAAAAGGCGTATCACTCGAAGTGGTAGAATTTGAGAATGAGCCACCAAGCAAGCGCGATGCCCACCAGAAAGTGTCGTCAACAACAATTCGAGGACTACTGCGGACGGGGGACGTTAAAGAGGCTGCAAGACTGCTTGGTCGGACATATAAACTCTCGGGAAACGTGACGCGCGGGTTTGGGCGGGGCATGAAGATTGGGTTCCCGACTGCGAATATTGATGGGATTGAAACGATCATTCCAGCAGATGGTGTTTACTGCGGGAGTGTCACATTTACGCAAGTTGTAGGGCGGGAGCGTCACCCAGCGATGATCTCAATCGGCACCAACCCCACTTTCAATAACCAGAAGCGGACCGTAGAAGTTAACATTCCAGGGCGCACCGACTTTGCCCTATACGACAAGAACATCACCGTCAGTTTTGATGCTACGATACGTCCGATGGTTAAGTTTGACAGTGTGGTTAAGTTGACGGAACGACTAAAATACGATGCAAAATTGACTAGCGCTGTTTGGAAACTAACACATAATGAAATCGCAGTCATCCCGACAGACACAGTGCTCGGAATTGTCAGTAGTCTTGACAAAAGTGCAGGCGAGAAGATTTTCCAGGTTAAAGGTCGGTCACACTCAAAGCCACTTCAAGTGGTGGTTGATGGCATATCTCAGGCACGGCAAATCGGCGTTTTCCCCAAGGATTTTGACCCTGAGCTTGAGGAAAAACTGCTAGACGGTAGGCTGACTATAGTCGTGAAGACGAACCCGAACTCGAAATATGCCAGGGAACTCGGTGAAACAGTGGGTATTCGCATCCCGAAAGAGTGTCCGCTTGCTGATGTTCTCAAACTATATTCGCCACTTTTCGCCTCGTCCGCTAACTTGTCTGGAGAGCCCGTTTTCAACACTGTCCAAGAAGCGAGAAAAGCATTTGGGGCTAGTGTGAGCTTTTATTTTGATACGGACACGCCACGCACTGGGGTGTCATCAGAGGTGGTCGATTTCAGCGCTTCAACGCCTCATATTTTGCGTAGATCTGTTTAGCGCGGAACACCAGAACTTGCCGAATAAGGTCAATCACCGCGCAGGTGGTAAAAATAGCGAAAATACACATCCACGGGTAGAAGTAGCCAAGAAGTGTGTCCTCAAACTGTTGCGCCTGAACGATATGCTGCCAGAGCCAAGGCGTCAGAAAGCGTGACATATGGATTAAATACACCGAAAAGCAGGTTGATGCCGCTATGTTAACGCAAATGCCAAGTTTTCCGATAGGTCTAGTCCTGAAACCACGTAGCCTATCGATGCAGATGAAGAAGCAGACAGCAGTGGTGATCGAAAACAGGTCAGCGAAGAATATTCCTGTTAAATCCCACTCTGTTTGAGCCACTTTGTCCCAGGAAAAGGTTAGGATCTCGATTTTGACGTTTTGAGCCTTCAAAGCATAGGACAATAGTAGTCCCACTGGTTGCATCAAGCCTAAAAGAAAGAGCCATCGGGAACGTAGAGGCATCCCGAATTTCTTGTAGAAAAACGTCACCGCGTAGACCAAGATGAACCCACTAATCAGTGACCTAGTATTGTTGATTTTTGCGTTGTAACCGAATGGCCAAGCGCATATTAACGCGATAGAAATAGTGAGTATTATCAAGTACGCGAACTGCTTTCTGCTTAACGCGTTGAACATTGAGTAGAGTATTGGTGACATTAGTATCAAAATTATCCAGTCGTTAACGTACCAGTAATTGCCCGAGATGAAGGGGAGAAACCCTTGTAGAACACCCGGCAGGCTCAGTCCGTAGAGTCCGATGATCAGTCCGAAAAGAAATGTCGACGCCGAGTAGAAGAAGGTGGGGCGCCAGACGCGAAGAACAACACTCTTGAGTTTCTGGAAGTTGTAGTGTTTGCTCACGAGAAAGTAGCACCCTATCGTGCAGAAGAGGAAGTTGCCGAAGTTACCACTGAACGTCGTGAGGAAGGTTCGGTATGTCGTAAACTGCCAAGAGGAGTTGTTGCTCCAGTGCGTTGCCCAGTCCGCTTGCATAAACAGGTGGGTCGCAATAACGAAAAGTATCGCGAAAATACGCAAGAACTCTAGGATCGGGTCACGTCCTTTGAAGCGCTGTATAAACTGGTTGACGTATACAAGTATAGCACTAACTTCATTCGCAAATTTTCCTCCGGAATAATTTGACGAATTCAGTAAGTGCTATTCATAACAAATTAATTATGGGGAGGATGTACCGCTGCGGCCGTGGGTGGGAGGGTGCGTCTCAGGGTCCCGCGCGCTAGCGCGGGTGGACGCCGAGCTCTCCTTCCGCCAATTGCCAAACTCGCAAGCGAGTTTGACCCATTCTGTCACCCTTGGCTTTATGCCGAGGGTCCATCCAGTGTTGGTGTGGATTTTCAAGTTTACGAGCCACAATGGACAACTTGTTGTATATTTTTGGCGACAAACGCAGAAAATCGAGCGATTAGCGTAGATCCTCGGGACAAGCCCAAGAATGACATGGCAGAGCTGATAGTGTGTTTGATGGAGGATGTACCGCTGCTCACGCTTTGAGCCTCGCTCCTCAGCGCTCGCTACGCTCGCTATATCGTCGCTTTCCGGCGCGGACCTCGAAGTGTTTCACACTTCTCAAGCACACTCCACTCATTGACGGCGCCAAATAAATTGGACGCCTATTCGCTACGCTGTCCGCCGCTAGTGTGGATGGTGCGCGGGGTGTCCGTTCCCGTGTCACCCTTGGCTTTATGCCGAGGGTCTATGGACGCACTGCTTGCGTGGATCCTCGGGACAAGCCCGCGCCTGCCCTTGGCTTTATGCCGAGGGATGACAGGGGGGCGTGTTTGTGTCACCCTTGGCTTTATGCCGAGGGTCTATGGACGCACTGCTTGCGTGGATCCTCGGGACAAGCCCAAGGATGACATGAGGAGTCAGTGTGCACAAAGGCTAGCTTGGTGCGTCGAGTTCGCTGTCACACTCAGCACATCACGCAAGAATGACATGATGGGTCAGTGTGTCCGAAGGTGCGGAGAACGGTAGAAAAACGTTTTTCGAAGTTATTTTTCGATGATTTCTAGGCAAACGACCCGAAGGCGCACGCTTGGTGCGTCGAGTGGGAGTTTAACGACGAAAGCGTGGAGAACGGT
>JAISRT010000060.1 GCA_031273495.1 Candidatus Ancillula kalotermitis
TCCATTGTTGGTGTGGATTTTCAAGTTTACGAGCCACAATGGACAACTTGTTGTATATTTTTGGCGACAAACGCAGAAAATCGAGCGATTAGCGTAGATTCTCGGGACAAGCCCAAGAATGACATGGGCGGACACCTCGCACCTTTAGTGTCATCCTTGGCTTTATGCCGAGGATCCATTGTTGGTGTGGATTCTCGGGACAAGCCCAAGAATGACACGGGAACGACAAGCCCAAGAATGACATGGGAACGCGAAGAGTGTTGATGCCGCTACTTGACGACGAAGTTCACTATGCGTCCTGGCACAACGATTGACTTCAGTATCTGCTTGCCCTCAAGGTGAACCGCAACATTAGGCAACTTTTTCGCCTCCTGTTCGAACTGCTCTTGTGTTGCGCTCGGCGAAATCGTCAGTGTGTCCCGCACCTTGCCGTTCACCTGCACCCCTATTGAGATAACGTCGTCTACAAGATAAGCCTCATCAACACTCGGGAAGTCAACGCATATTATACTGTCAGTGTGCCCCAGCTTGCTCCAGAGCTCTTCAGATATATGTGGTGCTAGAGGCGCGGTCATCTTCACGACAACTTCCGCAACTTCAGCAGGGACCATGCCGTTTTTCTGCTTCCATTGGGTCAAGAAGTTCACTAACTCAATGAGCTTTGAAATCGCAGTGTTTGGGCGCATTGAACTCATCTCGGCTTTGACTGCAGCGATGCTCTTGTTAAGGAACCTCTTAGTCTCCTCGTCCGCACTCTTATCGGAGACGTTAAGTTCACCAGACTCCTCGTCAATCATCAACCGCCACACCCGCTGTAAGTAGCGTTGAGCGCCAATTACTGCGCGCGTTTCCCATGGCCTACTCAAGTCAAGTGGCCCCATAGACATCTCGTAAATCCTGAATGTGTCCGCCCCGAACTGCTTTGCCATATCATCTGGTGTCACGACGTTGAGCAGACTTTTACCCATCTTCCCATATTCCTGCGAAACTTCCTGCCCCTTGTAGAAAAACTTCCCATCCTGCTCGGTGACGTCGTTTGCGGGAACATAAACCCCTCTAGAGTCAGTGTAGGCAAAGGCTTGAACGTAGCCCTGGTTGAACAACTTGTGGAAGGGCTCCAGTGATGAAACGTAGCCTAAATCGCGAAGCACTTTGTGCCAGAAGCGCGCGTAAAGTAGGTGCAAGACTGCGTGCTCTACTCCCCCAACATATAGGTCAACGCCACCCGATGCTCCGACAGTCGAGTTATGCTCAGGGCCAAGCCAGTACTCCTCTAGTGACTTATCTACAACGGCATTCGGCTGGTGCTCCGCGTTTTCAGGTGCCACACAACCAGGCATTTCATCGCCCCAACTTGCGTTCAAATAACGTAAATAATACCAGCAACTACCAGCCCAATTCGGCATAGTGTTCGTTTCGCGAGTAAATGTTTTTTGACCTACCGCTTCCTGCGACCCCTCAGCAATTAGTGTGCCGTTCTTGTCCACGGGAAGTTCAACCACTTTCCAGGCATCATTTCTGCCTAGCGGAGGCTCGGGCTCGGAGTCGGCATCAGTAGGGTCAAAGCTCTTCGGAGCAAAGTCAGGCACTTCGGGAAGCGCAACTGGGAGCATTGAGTCGTCGAGCACAAACGCTACGCCATCTTCATCATACACTATTGGGAACGGTTCGCCCCAGTATCGTTGCCGTGAAAATAACCAGTCACGTAGACGAAAAGTTGTAGTCCCCTCACCGCACCCAATCTTCTCGAGTTCCGATATCGCATCTTCAACTGTGCTATACTTCTGATAGTCCCACTCAATGGGTATATTATATATTGTCGCGAACTCCTCGTCGCGCTTGTCATCTGCTGGAACCGCCATTATTGCACCAGTCCCGTAGCCCATCAAAACATAGTCCGCCACATAAATCGGTAGTTTGCGCTTCGTGATAGGGTTTACTGCGAACAGCCCTGTAAACTCACCTGTCTTCTTGCCCGCGTCCTGTTGGCGCTCAATTGCACTTTTACTCTTCGCGACCTCTACATATTGCGTAACGTCCTCGGTTGCGAACTCTAGCAGGGGGTGTTCGGGGGCTATGACGGCAAAAGTAGCGCCGCGAATTGTGTCAGGGCGCGTCGTGAAAACCTTCAACTTGTGCCCGCCGTCAACGTCAAACTCTATAAACGCACCTTGACTCTTACCAATCCAGTTGTGTTGCATCATCTTGACCTTCTCCGGCCAGTCTATCATCTCGAGGTCATCGTCGAGTCGGTCGGCAAACTTAGTGATACGCATTGACCATTGCTTCAGGTTGCGCTTGAAGACTGGGAAGTTGCCGCGCTCTGACTTCCCTTCCGCAGTGACCTCCTCATTCGCGAGGACTGTCCCGAGCCCTGGACACCAATTTACAGGTGAATAGGAGATGTATGCCAGCCGAAACTCATTGAGAATGTCTGCCAACTCTTTCTTCGGCAACTCTTTCCACTCGGGGTGTTTCTCGAGCAGTTCCGATATTGGACGCGCTTTTTGAAGTTCCTCATCGAAATATGAGTTGTAGATTTGTTTGAAGATCCACTGCGTCCACTTGACATAGCCAGGATCGATTGTCGCAAAAGTGCGGGTGGGGTCATGCGCTAGCCCGAGCATTTTGAGTTGTTTGCGCATATTCTGGATGTTCTCTTCAGTTGTTTTTCGTGGGTGTTGCCCTGTTTTAATCGCATATTGTTCAGCGGGCAGTCCAAAGGCATCGTAGCCCAATGCGTGCAACACGTTTTTATTGTTCATCCTCCAGAAACGGGCGGTAACATCGGTCGCAATGTAGCCCAAAGGGTGCCCGACATGGAGGCCCGCACCCGAGGGGTAAGGGAACATATCCATAACCACAAACGGCTCTTTGCCTACAACATAGTCCTTACTGATGAATGTTCCGTGCTCATCCCAGTATTTTTGCCACTTCTGCTCAATTTTGTTGGCGAGGGATGCATCATATTTATGGCTCATAGCTATTCCACCACCTTCACTGCGCGGTCAGTCCGAGATCCAATAAGTCAAACAGGTGCAGATAGGGCACACCAAGTGCTTCAATTTTATCACCAGCGCCTGTTTCTCGGTCCACAATAGTTGCGCAAGCCACGACATTTGCACCAGCAGCACGCGCAGCCTCGATAGCGGCAATCGGAGAGCCTCCAGTAGTGGTCGTATCTTCAACGATAATGACACTTTTCCCCGAGACGTCAGGCCCCTCAATTTGGCGCTGCATACCGTGGTCCTTCACGTTTTTGCGCACGACGAATGCGTCCACTTCAATTGCGCGGGAAGCCGCAGCGTGTAGAATACTGTCCGCAATGGGGTCCGCACCGAGCGTCAGTCCACCGACAGCTTGCCAATCCTGCGCGGCAACAAACCCACGCTCCTCAAGCATATCGAGCATTAAATGTCCGACTAGTGGCGCCCCAAGATGATGCAAAGTAATTCTGCGTAGATCGACATAATACTCCGCTTCTTTGCCCGACGCTAATATCACTTTTCCGTGCACAACTGCCAGCTCCTTAATCAGTTCTAATAGTTGTTCGCGTCGCTCTAGATTCATAAACTCTGCGCTAGATATGTTCACCAGTGGCACCACCTTTCTTGTTGGAATCAATTTGCCTGTCCTTTAATTCGTCGTCTTTCAAGAATACATCGTCCTCAAATTGCGTCGCGGTTTCATCACGAGAATACGAAGTGTGCCCTTCAGAGTTAACCGAATATAGCACACTGTTTTTCAGGTATTTTCGAACGCTCTGCGCTTGCTCAAGTGGAGTTGCTGGATCCCCAGAATTCCCCACTAGAACTATTGGCGGAATCTTGTCGTTATCGAAATTAAGCTCTAATCTTTCAGGCGCAGTCGGTAGATAATCGCATAGCGCACCAGCCAGCCCAACAAACTCACCAAAAAGTGGAGTCATCGCTTTGAACTCTGGGGTCCGCGCCACTGCAACCTCTTTATTAAAGGTCCGTCCGCGATCTAAGCATGAGATTACAAGGTTCGCCTCCGAGGCATTCCCATCGAACTTGTTCTCGCTGTATCCATTATACGAGTCCGCCATAGACATAAGAACCGAAACGCTGTTATTGTTGATATACTCGGAGATGCCCAGTGCCAGATAATCCCACATATTTTGCGAATAGAGTGGTGACATTATTGCCAGCAAGAAAGTCGCGCCGTTGAACTCCCTACCACTCCTCGTTATTGCTGGAGTATCATGCAGTTTCTGGACTTGAGCAGTTGCCCATTTTATTGCACTGTCATGGTCCATTTTCGCGAAGGGGCACGCAGATTTTAACTTCCCTGCAATGCATGCGTCGAGGAAATTGTTGAACGCTAGCACGAAACCTTTAGTCTGCGAAATGTTCAAGTCTAGTGGAGAAATCTTCAAGTCGACAACTCCGTCAAGCACTGTTTTCCCCAACCTCTCAGGGAACATCGCAGCGAAGTTTTGACCGAGCTCAGTGCCATAACTAAACCCGAAGAAATTGATCTTCGCCGTTGCCCCCTCACCCTCAAGCGGTCGATTTAGTAAAGTGCCGATAAGTTCAAGATCCCTTGCGGTCGATTGCGTATCTACATATTTCACCAGGCTGCCCGAATACTTAATGCACCCGTCAGCAAGTGATTTTTGGTCATTTAGAACTGCATCAATATTCTCAGGAAACTGCCCCGGCGTCTCTTTGTATAGGTCTTTGAGTTTGTCAATGTCATCGGCGTAACACTTTATTTTTGAGGACTGACCGACGCCTCGTGGATCCCATGACGCTAGGTGATACACATTGCGCAACCTCTCGCTAAACATTTCGTCGTCAATCGCATGACCAAGAAACGATGTCCCAGACTCGCCAGGACCTCCAGGGTTCGTAAACAGGTAGGGCTTTTGATTATCGTCTTCAGTGCGCGGCGCCACACGTTTGAGCGCCAGTTTAATCGACGCCTGAGAGTCATTGTCAATCGGGTTCGACGCCACTGAGAAGTCTGGTGCGATGTCAC
Source organism: Candidatus Ancillula kalotermitis (assembly GCA_031273495.1). Taxonomy (GTDB): domain Bacteria; phylum Actinomycetota; class Actinomycetes; order Actinomycetales; family Bifidobacteriaceae; genus Ancillula; species Ancillula kalotermitis. The sequence continues at coordinate 5,005 of JAISRT010000060.1, forward strand.
CCCCAGTTGCTTCACTCCATTTCAAAGGTGCTAACACTACTGCACACTCTGCGCTATCTTTACCGCCGAGCAATTCGGACAAATCGCCAGGCACACCCATTTGATCTAGTGCGGCACCCGACTTCTTGTCTGGACACTGACCCCACTTGACATCCTGCTCATAATACGCACGAAAATCGTTGTGCTGGCTGAGCGACAGTGAGTCGGCGTCAGTCCTGGAGCCTGGGAGCAACAAAGTAGTATCCCATCCGAAGCTTGATGACAGTCGCAGCGTGGAGTCAATGAGAAAACCTGCGCCCACGGACTGCCCTGCTATCGATGCAACAGAGACTAGCACCAATACCAAAACCGATATTGCGTAGCCCTTAAAATTCTTCATAATCACATTGTAGCACAACTGTATGTCAAATTGGTGAGTGCAACACCCAACCGAGCGCCGTGTGCGCTAGACCCTCGGCATAAAGCCAAGGGCAGGCGCGGGCTTGACGTCCCCTGTCATCCCTCGGCATAAAGCCAAGAGTGACACATTACCCCCCTACTGTCATCCCTCGGCATAAAGCCAAGGGCAGGCGCGGGCTCGTCCCGAGGATCTCGCTAGTCGCTCGATTTTCTGCGTTTGTCGCCAAAAATATACAACAAGTTGTCTATTATGGCTCGTAAACTTGAAAATCCACACAAGCGCCGTGTGCACTAGACCC
>JAISRT010000061.1 GCA_031273495.1 Candidatus Ancillula kalotermitis
CATGAAGGCAGATTATATGCACCTATAGATTATAGCGGCACAATTTGGTAGAAACCCCTGCAATTACGGGGGATATAGATACTTTTGAACGAAATGAAGTGTCAAAGTCGGGGTATAGCACATAACTTCATTCGCAGGATGCCCAGCGGAGCGGTGTGTCACCCTTGGCTTTATGCCGAGGGTCCATTGAGCACACCACGCCATTGTAGATCCTCGGGACAAGTCCGCGCCTGCCCTTGGCTTTATGCCGAGGGATGACATGAGGAGGCGGTGTGTGCGGGTGGACGCAAACCCCTCATCCGCTTATTTGCCAAACTCGCAAGCGAGTTTGACCTTATTTGACTTCATTCGCATGCATGCAACCTAATTCTAATCATCAGAGCCCAAGGCGCTGCAACTCGTCAAGCAAAATGGGTGTCAAAGTGTAGACGAAGTAAGTTGAATTGTGAACACCGTCAAGATGGTAGAAGACTCCTCCGATTGCGGAATTGACGTCATCGTTCTTGTCGACAAACCCTTTCTTGAACGTGATTTCTTTACCTTTCGCGAACAGTTCTGGGTAAAAGTTTTGCTCATTGTCTATAATATTATTCCAGTTTACCTTTTCTTCTCCAGGCTCAAAAGCATCAAGTGCGGGTTGCTTTGCGACATAGTAAGTGTTCGCGTCTTCGCACAATTTGAGGATACCAGCAGTTAACGACATCTGAAGAGGCCAATTGGGGTGCGGGATGAAGCTAGCAAAGACAATGCTGGCTGACGGTCGTTTCTTGAGGAAATACTCATAAACCGCTGTGCATTCGCTCCCACTAGCAGTCGCTTTAGTTTCTTCACTAACCACACCGCACGCAGAGTGTGCAATGACTTCAATTCTCCAGTGCTTAATTTTTCCGATTTTATCCCAGAGCTTAATTTCCTGGCGTATCATAGAGTCCCCGAATAGAATAACGTAAACGGAAGACTGCTCGTCGCCAATAATTTGGCAGTGATCTAGTTCCGCACCAAATTTACTCGGGGTGCACTCCGGATATGATTGTGCACTCGGAGCGCTTTCTAATGCTTTAGACTGCTCACTGCCCACTCCGAAGACCGCGCTATGTCCTCCACACTGGTCAATATGTAGAACGGCTACTGCACCGAAACACAGGTCATTAACATTTTCAGGCAGTTCTCCCGTATCTCGAAATGCCAATTCTGCATCAACAGCAGTTTCACTTCGGGCTTCAAGCTCTGCGACCCCACCTCCAACAATCTGGTTGCTAGAATAGTTGAAGAACCCTGAAAGGGCAACTGTGGCAACAATGGCAACCACACCAAAAAGGAAGGTCAACTTCAAGGGGAGTCGTCGCATCAGTTTTTCGATACAGTAATACATGAACGCTGCGAGAACAAGGCTCAAAATCAGAATCTTCACTTTTGTCATCGCGCTAGGATAAACCTCAGGTAAGAGCCTCAGCCAGAAATATTTAACGACAATATGGCTCAAATACAGCGAATATGACGCGTTGCCAAGAAACTGCACAAGACGCAACGCGCTAAGTTTGTCCAAGACTCTCATATTAGATGTCCAAGAACCTGACGTCGCGGGCATTTGTCTGGATGAAGTTGCGCCTTGACTCGACGTCGTCGCCCATTAGTAGCGAAATCATCTCCGAAGCCGCCAGCGCATCGTCCATAGTGACTTGTTTGAGCGTCCTGGTCTCAGGGTCCATAGTGGTTGCCCAGAGCTCTTCAAAGTTCATCTCCCCCAGGCCTTTATAACGCTGTATGCCGTCTTTAGGAATCGTGCGGTTCTCCTCTTCGCCCTTCGCTAGTGCCGCATCCTTCTCCTCATCAGTAAACACGAAGTCATGCCCACCTTTGCTCCATTTCAGGCGGTAAAGCGGAGGCATCGCCATATAAACATACCCGCGTTCGATGAGTGGCTGCATATATCGGAAGAGGAAGGTGATAAGTAGCGTGCAGATGTGTGCGCCGTCCACATCAGCGTCCGCCATAAGCACTATTTTGTGGTAGCGCGCTTTTTCCGCGTCAAACTTCTCGCCCCAAGAAGTGCCGATTGCCGTGATGAGGCTCTGGATAGTGTCAGAACCAAGTGCACGGTCCACTCGGGCCTTCTCAACGTTCAAAATCTTACCGCGCAAGGGCAATATCGCCTGGTTGTAAGGGTTGCGTCCCTGAATCGCGGACCCACCTGCGGAGTCACCCTCGACTATGAAGATTTCGCACTCCTCTGCCTTGTTAGACTGGCAGTCTTTGAGCTTGTCAGGCATTGACGCGGACTCAAACACTGACTTGCGCCTGGTTGCCTCCCTCGCCTTGCGCGCCGCGAGTCGGGCTGACGCAGCGGATTGCGCTTTCATGATGATAATCTTGGCCTCTTTGGGGTGCTCGTCTAGCCAGTCAGCAAGTTTCTCGTTGACGGTCTTGATGACGAACGGACGCACCTCAGAGTTTCCGAGCTTGGTCTTGGTCTGCCCCTCAAATTGTGGCTCTGCGATTTTGACCGAGATTACGCAAGTTAGTCCCTCCCTGACATCATCACCAGTCAGGTTGTCATCCTTCTCCTTCAAAAGTTGCTTTTCCCGCGCATACTTGTTCAAAAGTGACGTCAGCGCAGTCCTGAAGCCCTCTTCATGCGTGCCGCCCTCAGTTGTCGCGATAGTGTTCGCAAAAGTGTAGACCGCCTCAGAATAAGCCGTTGTCCACTGCATAGCAATCTGCAGCGACATTAGCGGGGAATGTTGCTCAGCCTCGAAGTCGATAATCTCGTTGTGGAGGATTTCGGCGTGTCTAGCCTTGTTAATGTGCTCGACATAGTCGTAGAGCCCTTTCTCGTAAAGATACGACACTTTGCGTCGCGTTCCAGTCTCGACAACATTGGGCGTGTTGTTATTTTCGGGGGGAAGGTCTTCCCCCTGCGCCGAGCCTTCGTTTTCAACCTCAGTCTCGTCGACACCCCCTTCGCGCAGGGGTTTCACCCCCGCAACCCCCGAAAGTGCAGGGTCAACAAGGCGCTCATCGACTAGCGTGATACGCAGCCCTTTGTTCAAGAATGCCATCTGCTGGAAACGTGCCCGTAATACTTCAAAGTCATATTTGGTGGTCTCGAAAATTGTCGAATCAGCCCAGAAAGTTACAGTAGTCCCAGTATCATGCTCGTCAATCTGCTCACATTTCTCGACATCTGCCTCTGGAAGCCCCTTTTCGCCAACAAAACTTTGCTTCCAAATGTAACCTTGTCGTCGAACCTCAACATTTACCCGCGTAGAAAGCGCGTTGACCACCGAAACACCAACACCATGCAACCCACCAGAAACAGCGTAACCTTCACCGCCAAATTTCCCGCCTGCGTGCAAAACAGTCAGCACAACTTCGAGTGAACTTTTGCCTTTATGTGGGCCCTTCGTCTGTGGGTCGACAGGGATACCGCGTCCATTATCGAACACACTCACCCCGCCGTCCGCAAGTAGTGTTACCTCAATCTCGGTCGCATACCCCGCTAAAGCCTCGTCAACGCCATTGTCGACAATTTCATACACTAGATGGTGCAGTCCACGAAGCGATGTTGAGCCAATATACATCCCGGGGCGCTTGCGGACCGCCTCAAGCCCTTCAAGCACAGTGATGTCGTCTGCGCCGTAACTTGCCGACCCCTTAGCGCTCGTCTCAAGTTCAGCTGAGTCTGATAAGTCCTCGCTCGCGTTAAACTCAGCGCCCACTACATCCGAAGTAGCGTTGTTGTCTAGGTCATTGTCATCACTCATTATCAGTAGTATAGCACATAACTTCATTCGCAAATTTTCCTACGGAATAATTTGACGAATTCAGTAAGTGCTATTCATAACAGATTTAACTTCGAGAGGAAGAACCGCTGCGCTCTCCTCTCGAGCTCTCCTTCCGCTTATTTGCCAAACTCGCAAGCGAG
>JAISRT010000009.1 GCA_031273495.1 Candidatus Ancillula kalotermitis
TTTTGACTCTAGGCGAAGCCTATCCGAAAAAATCGATAAACCAGTGTGCTACACTGGTTTAGTAAGAAAACTGTAACGTAGTCACAGTTTTAAGTCAAGTGTTGCGCTAGCGATTAGAATTGGCGAATTTCAGGTCAGGCGACCTCAGCGAGCATAAACTACATAAAATAACCGAGTTTTATGTAGTCGGCGGTGGATTTAACATTTCTTTACCTGCACTTTCGTACAAAACCGCGGTGTTATGCGCGGTGTGACACAGTGTTGTGCTATACTACTGATAAACAGGACAAGGAGACATAATGAACATGATGAAAAAAATTGGCGTAGGGCTTGCTATTATTGCGATAGGTCTTTTTGGCGTGGTGACGCTGTCAGGGTGCGGGGAAAGTTCGGACAGTGCGTCGCCCGAGGTTAAGCCAATAGTTGTATATGGGTGTGAGCCACAACATCCACTGGTCAGCACAAACACTACGGAGACGTGTGGTGGCGACCCACTAGACTTAATGAACGCAGCGCTGGTGTCGTTTGATGAGAAGGGCAATGTTCTGAACGACCTCGCAGAGAACATCTTAACAAAAGACAATAAAGTGTTCGAGGTCACCTTGAAAGAGGGGTTAAAGTTCTCCAACGGAGAGCCTATCACATCTCAGAGCTTTATTAAGGCGTGGAACTACGGTGCGCTAATTTCTAACGGACAGTCTGCTGAAGAGTTTTTCCAACCTATTAAGGGGTATGACGCAGTCAGCGCAGTAGATGCTGAAGACAAGCCGGCACCCACCGCCAAGGAGATGTCAGGGCTGAAAGAGGTCGACGCAACGCACTTCAACATTACTTTAGCGGAGCCTTCTGTGACTTTCAAGATAAGACTCGGGCACACCGCGTTTGACCCGATCCCAGAGAGTGCGTTTGATGCAGACGGAAAGCTGACCGAGGGATACGGAGAACATCCAGTCGCCTCGGGACCATATAAACTCGCGGCCTGGGTGCATGACGAGAAAATACAGTTGGTGCCAAACGAGAACTACACTGGCGAACACAAAGCAAAAAATGGCGGCGTGACGTTCAAGACATATACAGGCCTTGAAGCGGCGTATTCAGACCTGCAGTCGAGGTCACTAGACGTTATCGGCAGTGTTCCGTCATCGCAAACAAACAGTTTCCGCACGGACTCATCAGTAGTTCCATACATCACGGAGGGAACCGCCTACCAAGGGCTAACAATTCCTGGGTATCTTCAGCACTTTGGCTGGGATGAAGAGGGGCAGTTGAGGCGCACTGCGATTTCAAAGGCGATCGACCGCGAGACCATCATCAACCAGATTTCAGCAGGGCTAGCAGTGATACCCACAGGTTTTGCACCAAGCAACCCTATCATTTCAGGTGCTGCACTTCCTGTTGAGGGTTCCGATGTGTTTAAGTTCGACGCTACAGAAGCGAAGGCGCTGTGGGCGAAGGCAGATGCTATATCCAAGTTCGAAAACCCATCTCTAAACCTCATCATCAACGGAGACGGTGGCGGAAAGAGCTTGTTCGAGGCAATCACAAACTCAATCAAGAACAACTTAGGCATCGAGTCGAAGTTAGAGTTAACGCCAGACTTCAAGACGCTGTTACAAATGCAGAACAAGGGGACGGCGACTGGAGCGACCCGCAACGGATGGCAGGCGGACTACCCGTCAATCGAGAACTACATCACGCAGCAGTATTTGACTGGCGCAGGGTCTAACGTCGCGAAGTATTCTAACAAGGAGTTTGATAACCTTTTGTTAGCTGCTGAAAAAGCACCGACACTTGACGAGGCAAATGTAATATTCGCTAAGGCACAGGCAATTCTCGCGAAGGACTTGCCGTCAATTCCGCTCTATGACAATCAGTATCGGTTCGTGACGTCAACAGATGTGGACAACGCGTCAGTAAAGGTCACTTGGAAGAGTGTGCCAGACTACGTTAACATCGTGAAGAAGTAGTGGTTCAATGAGAAAAGGAGTAGATGGGTAGATATATTGCGCTAAGGATTCTGCAGGCAATACCTGTAGTTCTCGGCACAACTTTGCTCATCTATTTCTTGGTGTTTGCGATGCCGGGCGACCCAATAGCGGCGATGTTCGGCGACAAGCAGCCTCCCGCGGGTGTCGTTCAACAAATACGCGACAACTACCACCTCAACGACCCGTTCATTGTGCAGTATTTCTACTTCCTAAAAGGGGTGTTCACGCTTGACCTTGGCAACGCTTTCAACGGACGCCCAATAGCGGAACTAATCGGTGCAGCACTCCCCGTTACCGCGGTTCTTGCCGGGTTAGCGTTCGTGTTTGAGATACTAATCGGTGTGACCTGCGGCATAGTTGCAGGAATCAAGAGGCGGTCCATTTTCGACAACACAGTGTTAATCATTTCACTAGTGTTAATCTCGATTCCGACGTTTGTTATGGGCTACGTGCTGCAGTTCGTGCTAGGAGTGCAACTTAAAATCCTACCAACCACAGTGGGCTCAAATGTTGACCTTTTGCATATGTTGATGCCAGCGCTGGTTCTTGCGGGCGTGTCGATTGCTTACATATTCCGACTGACGCGCGGCGAAATGGCACAGACCCTACTTGCGGACCACGTGCGGACGGCGAGAGCGAAGGGTCTAACGGCAAAACAGGTCACACTGCGTCACGTGTTCCGAAATTCGCTGATGCCATTGGTGACCTATGTTGGCACCGACCTGGCGGCACTTATGGGCGGTGCGCTTGTCACAGAGACGGTGTTCAATATTCACGGCATCGGCTACTTAATGTACACCAATATTCACAAGGGCGATGGCACTGTGGTTGTGTCAGTCGTCGCGATTCTGGTGCTCGCTTACGTGGTGTCAAACATAATTGTTGACTGCCTTTACGCGCTGCTTGACCCGCGGATACGTGTCGGAAAGAAGGTGTCCAGTGGCTAGTTCTGAACACTTTGTTGCCAAAGTTGACGACGGGTTTGAGGTAAAAGTTGACGCGGTTGACACGACCACACCCGCCCGCTCGTCATGGGGCGACGCATGGGAATATCTACGCCACCGCCCACTCTTCTACTTCTCGGCAGGGCTTCTGTTGCTCATTCTGGTGGTTGTGCTCTTCCCTGGGCTGTTCACAGGAATGGACCCGAAATACTGTGACATCAGCAAGGCAAAACTGCCCACTTCGGGTGAACACTTACTGGGCACGACTTTACAAGGGTGTGACGTCTATGCGAGAGTGATTTACGGCGCTGGACCGTCAGTGTTAATTGGAGTGCTCACAATGTTGATTTCAACGATTCTTGGTGCCGTTATTGGAGCCATTGCAGGGTATGTAGGCGGCGTGCTTGATGCGATTTTAAGCAGAGTGACCGACATTTTCTTCGCGATACCGTTCATACTCGCAGCGGTAGTGGTTCTGCAGATGATGACGAACGTGGAGGGCATTGTTAAGATTGTGTTCACGCTGTCAGCGTTTGGGTGGACGTCTTCGGCGAGAATGATGCGCGGTGCGGTCCTAGAAACCAAAGAACAAGATTTCATCACTGCGTCCCGGGCACTTGGGTTGTCGAAGTTCCAGATTTTAGTCAAGCACATCGTCCCCAATTCCTTCGCACCGCTTATCGTTTTGGCGACTACCTCTCTCGCGGGATACATCGTCGCGGAGGCAACATTGAGCTTCTTGGGGCTAGGGCTCGGCAGCGACACGGTTTCATGGGGCGTAGACATCTCGAATGCACAAGAATCACTGGTCACCAACCCCGCACTTCTGTTGTTCCCGTCGGGTGCACTGGCGATCACAGTGTTGGCATTTATCTTCCTGGGTGATGTAATTCGAGAAGCGTTGGACCCGAAGGCGAGGCAGTAATGGCACTAATAGATGTACAAAACCTCAGCGTCGACTTCACGGCAGGCTCTGGGAAGAGCAAGAGGGTGTTGCACGCGGTGAAGAACATCAGCTTCAAAATTGAGCCTGGCGAGCGGGTTGCAATCGTGGGTGAGAGTGGCTCTGGGAAATCAACCACTGCGCACGCGCTAATCAACCTACTGCCCGGTAGTGGGAAAGTTGTCGGGGGGAGTGTCAACTTCGATGCTAAACAGCTTGTTACCGACGGGCACGCTGCGCAAGAAAAAGAGTTTGTTGAGGTGCGCGGCTCGGGGATCGGGCTCGTTCCACAGGACCCAATGAGCAACTTGAACCCAGTGTGGAAGATAGGAACGCAGGTGGAGGAGGCTATCTGGGCGAACAGCGCCGCGCAAAATGGAAAGAAGCTCGACAAAAAAGAGGCTCACGACGCAGCAGTGCAAGCTCTCGAAAACGCGGGGCTCTCGGACGCCAAGTCGAGGATGAAGCAGTATCCGCATGAGTTTTCTGGTGGAATGAGGCAGCGCGTTCTGATAGGCATTGCGCTGGCGAACAACCCTAAACTACTGATTGCTGACGAGCCCACATCTGCGCTTGACGTCACTGTGCAGAAAGTAATACTTGACCACCTCGACTGCCTAGTGAAGGAACTCGGAACCGCAGTGCTCTTCATCACGCACGACCTCGGGCTCGCTGCGGAGAGGGCAGAAAAACTTATCGTGATGTATAAAGGCGAAATCGTGGAAGCAGGGCCCGCGGTAGAAATCCTCAAAAACCCTCAGCACCCTTACACGAAGAAACTGATTTCAGCGGCACCCTCACTCGCGTCAACTAGGTTAGAGTCAACAAAGGCGGCATTTAGCGGATATTCGGACCGACCGCTCCCCGAAGACCTCAGCTTCTCTCATCTGCGCAACGTGCCGAACTTCGCAGCAGAAAGTCTTGTCGAGGTGTATGGCGTGACGAAAGAGTTCTCAATTCGCGGACAAAAGGAGCCTCTCAAAGCCGTCGACAACATCACGTTTACTGTGCGAAAAGGGCAGACCACCGCACTCGTGGGTGAGAGCGGCTCTGGGAAGTCAACCGTGGCAAACATCGTGCTCGGACTGCTGGCGCCAACACACGGCGAGGTGGCATTCAACGGGCACTATCTTGCGGACTACTCGAAGTCCCGGGCAACGCTAAAGCACTTCAGGAAGATGGTGCAACCGGTGTTCCAAAACCCTTACGGCTCGCTTGACCCACTGGTGTCAATCGGTAACTCGATAAAAGAGCCACTCAACTTGCACAAAATTGGCACGAAAAAAGAGCGCGACGCCAGGGTGGCAGAACTTCTTGAACTCGTGCAGCTGCCGAACGCCCTCAAGACACGGTATCCGAACGAACTCTCAGGCGGACAAAGGCAGCGCGTGGCAATAGCGAGGGCAATAGCACTCAATCCGGAGCTTGTGGTTCTTGACGAAGCGGTGAGTGCGCTGGACGTTCTGGTTCAGGAGCAAATTCTAACTCTGCTTAATGACCTGCAGAAAGAGCTGGGGATGACATATATGTTTATTACACATGACCTCGCGGTAGTGCGGCTGATTGCTGACGAAGCGGTGGTGATGCAACACGGCAAAATTGTTGAGCGCGGGGCAACGGAGACACTGTTCAACAACCCGAAGAAGGAATACACCAAGAACCTGCTCGATGCAATACCAGGAAAGCACATTCTATAAGGAAAAGAACGCGGCAAGGAAAGGGGTGTAGAAGCAGGCAACAAACGAGGCAACCAAAACGAGTAGCATTATACCTCTCCACGAAAGAAGAGGCCGTGATTTTACTGCGACGACAATAAATGAGAGGAAGCCGAGAATTGCCACTTGCGCAACGGGAGCATAACCAGCGAGGAAGTATCCCGAGAGCAGGACAATAATAGCACACACCGCGCCAAAAGGCACTGAGAACTTCATCACGCGCACTAAGAAGCCGGAGCGGTAGGCAGTGTTATTAGGGGGCAGTGCCAAGAAAAACGCAGGGATGCCGATGCAGAGTGCCGAGATTAACGAGAGGTGAATAGGCGTGAACGGGTAGTTTTGGTGCAGGAGAATGGTAGAAAAAGACAGCAGCACGGAGTATGTAGTTTTGACAAGGAACAGGGACGCAACGCGCTCGATGTTGGCAATGACACGCCGCCCCTGAGCCACGACAGCGGGCAACTTGCCGAAATCGGAGTCTAGTAGGACTATATTTGCAATCTGTTTGCTCGCGGGTGCAGCATTCCCCATAGCGATGCCTAGGTCCGCTTCTTTCAGCGCTAGTATATCGTTAACGCCATCGCCTGTCATCGCGACGACTTTCCCCGCCGCCTGCAGTGACCGCACCAGGTTTAACTTTGTCTCGGGTTTCGCGCGCCCTATCACGTCAAGCACACCGACCTCTTTGCCAATCTCCTCAACCGTAGACTGCGCGTCGCCTGAACATATCTGCACATGGACCCCCGAGCTCTTAAAGTATTCAATTATGCGCCGTGCGTTCTCGCGAATGCGTTCCCGACAAACCACAAGAGCAGTGTTTCTACCCCCCGAAGTCACACTAAGCACACGGAGCCCACCAGACGTCCATTTCGTCACGTCCATTTCGGGGCAAAGGATGTCCGGGGCGCCGAGCCTATATTCAACCCCTGCGATGACCACAGAACTGAACTTCTTCGCAGAGTCAAACGGATGGGAGTCGTCAACCTCAGTGGCAGGTATGTCCTCAAAGTTGGCAGCGATGAAACTGCCGATTGCATCAGATGTGGCAGTCCCGCCAGGCAAGCTGACTAGTGCTTTTAGGGCAACCAAGTCGTCGTAATTGGCATCAACTAGCTCGAGAACTTCAACTGTCCCGTCGGTTATTGTGCCCGTTTTGTCAAGTATCAGCTCGTCAACGCGCGCGAGGGTCTCCACAGAGTTCAGTTCCGCAACGAGCACATTCTCCTCCGCCAGCAAAATTGTCGCCAGGGCGAAGTTCAAGGACGTTAACAACACTAGACCCTCAGGAATCATACCGATTATACCAGCCGACGCTGACAGTATTGCATCGCGCCACGACCCGGTCTGCAGTGCGGTTTCTATGCCCCCGTGCTCCGAAACGTTGGTCCAGACGAGCAAAACTGCAACTGGCACAATTCCGAACGAGATGTACTTTAAGATTTTGTTAATCCCGTCGCGGAGGTCACTGTTCGCAAGCCGGAACTCCTTCGCAGCGCTGCTCAATTTCATCACAAAGGCGTCATTTCCTACCTTCTCGGCACGCATTCTGCAGCTCCCCACGACCACAGTTGTTCCCGAAAGCACTTCGTCGCCCGCCCGCTTCAACACATTCGTGGACTCCCCTGTCAACGCAGACTCGTTTACCTCAACATCGCCCTCAACGAGCACACCGTCTGCCGGAATTTGACTCCCCGCACTCAAGGACACCGCGTCACCCTCCTCAAGTTGATGCGCCATTAAGGTCATTTGTTGTGCATTGCGTAACACTTGATACCTCTCCTGCACCAAAAGTTGTAGTTTGTCTAACGTGCTCTTGGCTTTCAGCTCCGTCACAATGCCAATCCCAGAGTTGATGATGATAATCACGATGAATAGTGCTTGCTGAAAAACACCCGTGATCAAGACGAAGAACGCAACAATCGCGAGCATTACGTTGAAGAGTGTCAAGATGTTGTCTCGGAGAATATTGCCCACCGAGCGCGATGAAACGACTTTTGAACTACTACTGGATTTTGAACTCACCGTGCAACCCCCTTTCCCAGTCTTTTGCGGGCATAGCATTTTTCCCCGCAGGCTTGACCATCAACAACACGACGCGGTCCTCCCCGCTTGCTCCCGCTGGAACAACAACACCTGCTCCGCCGTCAGTCTCACCAGCCAAGGCTTTCAGGGCAACAACACGCTGCGCAGGCTTCCCGTCCGCCTCAACCTCAAACCAGGCGCCAGGGTTGCTCGAAAACGCATTAATCTTCCGCGCTAACACTTCTGCAGAAAGCGTCCAGTCAAGCCGTGCCTCCGATTTTAACAACTTTCTCGTGTAGGTCGCGTTCTCGGCGTCCTGTGGCTCAAAAATGGCCTTACCGAGCCTGATTTCCTCAACCACCGTGTGCAATAATTCCGCACCTTGCCTCGCCATCGCAGAAAACACCTCGTCAGTAGTCTCCGATTCTCCGATTTGATAAGGTGTAGAAGCAATCACTGGCCCGTCGTCAAGTCCAGGCGCAAGGCGAAAAACTGTCATCCCTGTGGACAGTGTGCCTGTAAGGATTGCCGACTGGACGGGGGAGGCACCGCGAAACTTAGGCAACAACGAAAAGTGCAAGTTTATCCAACCATGCTCAAAATAGTCAAGTTCCTGTGGCTTTAACAACTTCCCGTAGGCAACGACGACCCCGAGGTCAGGCTTCTGCGGCAGCGCATAAATCTCTTCAACATTCTCAACCACTGGAAGCCCTAACGCTAGCGCGGCTTGCTTAATCGGAGAGGGCGACAACTGCTTACCGCGTCCCTTCGGAGCATCTGGTGTGGTCAGAACAGCAACAATTTCGTGCCGTTCCGCAAGCACTTTTAACGAGGGCACTGCGACCTCGGGGGTTCCCGCAAACAATAGTTTCACGTTAAACAATCACCTTCGGCAACATTCCAGTTTTCGGCGCACTAATGTATCGAATTGGGGCAAGTGACGTAGTTTTGGAGAGGATTTCATACGAGATGGTGCCCCCCGCCTTTGCCCATTCATTAACACTCGGCTCCCAGTTTTGAAAACCGAACAACGTCACCCAGTCGCCTGCCTTCGCGCTAGTTTCAGGTCCAATATCAATCATAAATTGGTCCATACAGACCCTACCAGCAATCTTCGCGACTTTATCACCGACCAAGACTGGTGCCCCCGCACGCTGGTCATCCCCACCGCAAGACCGCAGAATACCGTCAGCATATCCGAGTGGCACGATGCCCAGGTTGGTTTCCTCGGAGGTGTGGTAGACGTGACCGTAAGAAACACCCTCACCCGCGTGCACCCGCTTCACATTGTTCATTTGCACTTCAAGTTTCATCGCAGGCTGCAGGCCAAACTTCGCAGCATCTATTTCGTCAGGGTTCGGCGACAGTCCATACAGCGCAATACCAGGACGCACGAGGTTGTAGCGCATTTCGGGGTAAAGGAGGGTTCCCGCAGACGCAGAGATGTGCTTATACTTCGGGCGAAACCCAGCATTTTCAACGTACGCAATATACTCCTGAAAAAGCTCATTTTGCTGCCTCGTTTTTTGCACCGCTCCAAGGTTATTCGGAGAGTCCGCGTTCGCAAGGTGGCTCCAGATGCCCTCAAGGACCACTAAGCCCTCTTGTTGAAACCCACCGATTAGGCGAAGTGCCTTTTCGAAGTCGTTGCCCACATTTGTGAACCCATTTCTGCCGAACCCTGTGTCTATCTTAATGTGTAACCTTGCGCAGTGTCCATTTTCTGCCCCGCCAAGATGTCTCGCTGCCGCCGCGAACTTCTCGATTTCCCAGAGTGTTGACACCGAGACATCGAGCTGAGCACGTAACATACTTGAAAACGGCGCGTCGGGTCCATAAATCCAGCTGAAAATCCTCGTGTTGCTGTGTGAGCATTCGAGAGTGTCCGCGTCGAGGTATTCTCGCAGCTGTAGTGCCTCTGAAATTTTCGCGACACCGAGCCAAGATGCCCCACCTTTTAACATCGCATGTGCGGACTCAAGCAGTCCGTGGCCGTAAGCATTCGCCTTAACTATGCCCATAATCTCAGTATTTTCGGCAAGCAGAGATTTAACTCGAGCAGTGTTGTTCGAGATGGCGTCAAGATTCACGGTCACCCGTGCAGGAAAGTGTTCTATGTTACTAGTATAGCACGGCGTCGCTCCCCTGTCGCCCCTCGGCATAAAACCAAGGGCAGGCGCGAGGCGTCCGTCCCATGTCACCCTTGGGCTTGTCCGTCCCATGTCACCCTTGGGCTTGTCCCGAGGGTCCATACCAGCGCGGGGTGTCCAATGGATCCTCGGCATAAAGCCAAGGATGACATTAAAGCAAAGCCAAGGATGACACTAGAGTGCGGGCTTGTCCGTCCCATGTCACCCTTGGGCTTGTCCCGAGGGTCCATACCAGCGCGGGGTGTCCAATGGATCCAGCGCAGCGTGGCATAAAGCCAAGGATGACACTAACGCAAAGCCAAGGGCAGGCGCGGGCTTGTCCGCCCCCTGTCACCCTTGGGCTTGTCCCGAGGGTCCATGGCGCGACACGGTGGAGCAGGTCAGTTCAGGATTTTCGCGAGATACTGCCCAGTCGAGCTGCCAGTCTTTTTCCAGGTCGATGCGACCTTTTCAGGGGTTCCCTCGGCAATAACTTTTCCACCACCTGCGCCACCTTCTGGCCCGAGGTCGATGACCCAATCAGCGCTTTTCACCACGTCTAGGTTGTGTTCAATCACAATCACAGTGTTCCCTTGGTCGACGAGCCTCTGCAACACCAGCAGTAGCTTCTTCACGTCGTCAAAATGCAGCCCAGTGGTCGGTTCGTCCAGGACATAAAGCGTCCGTCCCGTAGACTTGCGCTGAAGTTCTGTGGCAAGTTTAACGCGCTGAGATTCCCCACCAGAAAGAGTGGTCGATGACTGCCCCAGCTTAATATACCCCAGTCCAACGTCCTCGAGCGTCGCAATGTATCGGTGGATTGATGGCACATTCTTGAAGAACTCCACCGCCTCGGAGATTGTCATATTCAACACATCGTCAACAGTTTTACCCTTGTATTGCACATAGAGAGTCTCGGAGTTGTAGCGCGTCCCGTTGCAAGTTTCACACTTCACGTAGACGTCAGGCAGGAAGTTCATCTCGATTTTGAGTGTCCCGTCGCCCGCACAAGCCTCGCACCTACCGCCAGCCACGTTAAATGAGAAGCGTCCAGGACCCCAACCCCGTATTCTAGCCTCACTCGTCTGCGAAAAAAGTGTCCGAACCTTGTCCCAAACACCAGTGTAGGTTGCAGGGTTTGACCTCGGAGTGCGCCCAATTGGTCCTTGGTCAACGTGAATAATTTTGTCCAGCTTCTCTACACCCAGTATCGTCTCATGCTTCCCAGAGACTTGTCGCGCACGGTTTAAGCGTTTCGCCAGTTCTTTATACAGGACCGCATTGACCAGCGACGACTTCCCGGAACCTGAAACTCCTGTCACGCAAGTCAGGACACCGAGAGGAAAAGACACTGTCACGTTCTGTAGGTTGTTCTCCTGCGCCTTGACCACCGTGATTTTTTCGGTTTTCTTGATGTTCCGACGTGTTTTTGGCGTTTCTATCTCCTTGCGCTTGAAGACATAGTCAGAGGTGCATGATTTCGCGTTCTTGAACTCTTTCAAAGGGCCACAGAATACAACTTCACCACCGTTCACACCAGCTTTAGGTCCGATGTCAACTATCCAGTCTGCCGCCTCAATTGTTTCCTCGTCATGTTCCACAACGATTAAGGTGTTCCCCAAGTCGCGGAGACGCTTCAAGGACTTAATCAAAAGGGAGTTGTCACGCTGGTGGAGGCCAATTGACGGCTCGTCAAGCACATATAGAACACCGACTAATCCCGAGCCAATCTGCGTCGCCAGCCGAATACGTTGAGCCTCACCGCCAGAAAGGGTGCCAGCAGACCGCGATAGTGTTAAATAATTCAGCCCGACTGCGACAAGAAATGTCAAACGCTCGTTAATCTCTTTCAAAATGGGTGCGGCAATCTTCTCCTGTTGTTTCTCCACTTTGACGCAACTCATCCAGTCTAGCAGGTCGTTAATGGGGAACTCGGTGATGTCAGAAATTGACTTGTCCATAATTCTCACGGCGAGCACTTCTGGTTTTAACCGCTTGCCGTCGCAGAGTGTGCAGGGAACTTGTCGCATATACTGCTCATACTTCTCTTTCGCGGCACTAGACTCCGTTTCTTCATACCGCCGTTTAATCAGGTTGATTACGCCCTCAAACTCAGTGGAATATTCACGAATACGCCCCCACCTTGTCCGAAAACTTATCGAAACTCGGTCTTCTTTGCCGTAGAGGATGGTGTTTTTTATGTTCTGAGGGAGGTCCTTCCAGGCGTCGTTCAGATTGAAGGATAGCTCGTCCGCAAGACCCGCCAAAACCTGGTTGTAATACCCAGAAGAACTACCATTCCAGGGCTCGATTGCACCTGCTAAAATAGACAATTTCGGGTTAGGGACTATCATCTCGGGGTCAATTTCGACAGAGTAGCCGACACCAGTGCACTGCGGGCAAGCGCCAAACGGAGCGTTGAAAGAGAAAGTGCGTGGCTCGATGTCGTCTAGTTCTAGCTCATGGTCGTTCGGACAAGCTCGCGTGCTAGAAAACTTGTGAAACCTGCCAGGGTCATTCTCCGGAACGTCAATAAACTCAACCAAGACGCGTCCCTTCGACAACTCTAGTGATGTTTCTACGGAGGCGGTGAGGCGCGCTTGAACAGCAGCGTTCATAGATATTCGGTCCACTACGATGTCAATATTGTGGCGCATTGTTTTCGCGAGCGATATGTCGTCGTCCAGTTTTCTCACCACACCGTCAATTTTTGCCCGAGAGAAACCTTGCACTCTCCAGCCGCGCAGTTGATCCTGATATTCGCCCTTTCGATCCCGAACTACAGGTGAAAGCACCATAAACCTCGTCTTTTCGGGCAGTTCCATCAGCTGCTTCACAATTTGCTCTACTGTCTGCGCACGGACCGGCTCTAAACATATTGGGCAGTGTTGAATACCGATGCGAGCATACAAGAGGCGCAAGTAGTCGTATATTTCGGTAATCGTCCCGACCGTCGAGCGCGGGTTGCGGTTTGTGGACTTCTGGTCGATTGAGACCGCTGGTGAAAGCCCTTCGATAAAGTCAACATCAGGCTTGTTCATCTGCCCGAGAAACTGACGGGCGTAAGATGAAAGTGACTCGATGAAGCGGCGCTGTCCCTCCGCAAAGATTGTGTCAAACGCGAGTGACGACTTCCCAGAGCCCGAAACACCAGTGAACACGCAAAAACTATTGTGCGGCACGTTAATGCCGACATTCTTGAGGTTGTGCATCCGAGCACCTTTAACGACTATTTCAGTCTTCGCCATATTGCACTAGTGTAGCACAATTCGCCCAAGCAGCTTCGCGTTACGACAGGCAAAGCCTGACCGCCGCTCAGCTGGGGCTCATTGTGCTAACAGTCGCTACTAGCCTCGGTTTCACCTCGTCAAGGGCTCTTACAATACTAATGTCAGGGAGAAGAACCGCTGCGCTCTCTCCCCGACACCCCTCTCCCGCTTAATTGCCCCCAGCGAAGCTGGGGACCTTATTAGTCGCCCAAGCAGCTTCGCGTTACGGCAGGCAAAGCCTGACCGCCCCCTAGTGTCACCCTTGGCTTTATGCCGAGGGTCCATGAACACCGCGCACCATTGTGGATTTTCAAGTTTACGAGCCACAATGGACAACTTGTTGTATATTTTTGGCGACAAACGCAGAAAATCGAGCGATTAGCGTAGATTCTCGGGACAAGCCCAAGAATGACATGAGACGGA
>JAISRT010000043.1 GCA_031273495.1 Candidatus Ancillula kalotermitis
GGCTTGTCCGTCCCATGTCATTCTTGGGCTTGTCCCGAGAATCCACGCTAATCGCTCGATTTTCTGCGTTTGTCGCCAAAAATATACAACAAGTTGTCCATTGTGGCTCGTAAACTTGAAAATCCATTCATCAGTCTGACTAGCGATTAGGGCTTAGATAGGCGGTCAGTAGTTCATCAATGTGTCTCAATAGTGCAGGTGCTATTTCTGAAGATGCCACGGTCTCCACGACTTCACCTTTCTTGAAGATTTGACCTTTTCCAGCACCCCCAGCCACTCCGATGTCTGCCTCGCGTGCCTCACCCGGTCCGTTCACAATACACCCCATGACAGCCACTTTTATACCACTTCCCTTGATGTCAGGGCGCTCGGCAAGTGTCGTCTCCACCAGTTTCGCAAGCTCAATCACGTCAGCCTCTTTGCGTCCGCAAGTGGGACAACTGATAATCTCGAAGTCACGCTGCCGCAACCCCAGGCTGCGCAGAATCTCAAGCCCAACTCGAACCTCTTCTGCCGGCTCGTCGCTCAAACTGACCCTAATTGTGTCGCCGATGCCTTGTTCTAGTAGTATTCCGAAAGTGACCGCTGACTTGATGCTGCCCTGTAGTTTAGGACCCGCTTCGGTTACGCCGAGGTGCAGTGGGCAGTCTATTTTCTCGGAAAGCAGTTCATACGCTTTGATTGTGGTCTTCGGGTCGTGGTGCTTCACAGAGATGGCGAAGTCGAAAAAATTGAGCTTCTCGAACTCTGCCGCCTCTTTTAATGCTGCCTCCACTAACGCCTCTGATGTAGGAATGTTGCCGTGTTTGGCTAAAATCTGCGGGTCAAGGGAACCAGCATTCACCCCTATTCGCATCGGAACACTGTTTGATTTCGCTGCTGCCACGATTTCGGGGAGTTGATCATTGAGCCGTCGGATGTTACCTGGGTTTACGCGCACTCCCGCGACGCCAGCTTCTATCGACTTGAAGATGTAACTTGGCTGAAAGTGAATGTCAGTTATCACCGGAATGGGGGACTGCTCGACAATTAACGGCACTGCGTCGGCATCTTTTCCAGTTGGGCAAGCAATCCGTATTATATCGCACCCTGCAATCGTAAGCTCACGGATTTGCTCTACAGTTGCATCAACATCCCAAGTCCGAGTGGTCGTCATAGTTTGCACAGACACATCTGCGCCCCCACCAACAGGGACGTTTCCGACCATCAATTTGCGCCTACTCGCGATATCAGTAGTATAGCACTAACTTCATTCGCAAATTTTCCTCCGGAATAACTCGTGCCCAGCGTAGCGAATGTCACCCTTGCGCGCGGTGTGCCTGTTCCCGTGTCACCCTTGGCTTTATGCCGAGGGTCTATGGACGCACTGCGCAAGCGTAGATTCTCGGGACAAGCCCAAGAATGACATGGGACGGACAAGCCCGCCTGCCCTTGGCTTTATGCCGAGGGATGACATGGGACGGACAAGCCCGCGCCTGCCCTTGGACTTCATTCGCGGGGCTCAATTTAACTTTTGGGGTTAGAGTTGCTATAATGTGTAAGTTAAGTTTCGTTCCGTGCGAAAACTACCTGGAAACACCCGAAATGGTGTGAACTTCAGGAGTGGCAGTGCGGAGGAATCGGCAGTAGTTGGTTCTCAGGGGCTTGGCAGTAATCTGCTTACAAGGTGTAGGTAGCAAAACGAAAGGAAATTTATGGCTGGGGAGAAAATCCGCATTAAGCTCAAAGCTTACGATCATGAATTAATAGACGCATCTGCAAAGCGCATCGTTGATGTGATAACACATGCAGGCGCACAAGTTGTAGGTCCAGTGCCGTTGCCGACGAAGACAAGTCGTTTTTGCGTAATTCGTTCGCCGCACAAGTATAAGGACAGCCGTGAGCACTTCGAGCAGCGTACACACAAGCGTTTAATCGATGTTGTTAACCCTACAGCAGCAGCAATTGACTCTCTGATGAAGATAGATTTACCAGCAGACGTGAATATCGAGATTAAGGCGTAAGGAGGCGAGAAATGGGAAAGAAACAAAATCTAACTGCTTCAGCCCTAATTGGCGAGAAGCTTGCAATGACTCAACTTTGGGACGAAAACGGCTATTTTGTTCCGGTCACTGTGGTTGATGTTAAGTCAAATGTTGTAACTCAGG
The DNA here is from genome assembly GCA_031273495.1 of Candidatus Ancillula kalotermitis. Lineage (GTDB taxonomy): Bacteria > Actinomycetota > Actinomycetes > Actinomycetales > Bifidobacteriaceae > Ancillula > Ancillula kalotermitis. The sequence continues at coordinate 2,148 of JAISRT010000043.1, forward strand.
TTCGTGAGCAAGAGAAGGATGGCTATGAAGCTGTGCAACTTGCTTACGGTGAGGTTGATCCTACGAAGATCTCCAAGCCACTCCGTGGACATTTTGAGAAGGCTGGAGTCACTCCGCGCCGTAATGTTATGGAGTTCTTGACGCACAATGCTACTAATTATCAAGTTGGGCAAGAGCTCAGTGCGGACGTTTTTGAAGAGGGCGAGCTAGTTGATGTTTCTGGCACAACTAAGGGCAAAGGTTTCGCGGGTGTTATGAAACGCCACGGATTTGCTGGTGTTTCCGCGTCTCATGGTGAGCACAAGAACCACCGTAAGCCTGGTTCGGTCGGTGCGTGCGCGACACCTGCACGCGTGTTCAGAGGCATGCGTATGGCTGGAAGAATGGGCGGTAACCATCAGACTACGCAGAACCTGAAGATTTACAAGGTTGACACTGAGCGTTCAGTACTCTATATTAAAGGTGCGGTTCCAGGGCCTAAGGGCGGAGTCGTTTTGATCAAGTCGGCAGTTAAGGAGGCGTAGAGATGGTAGCATTAAATAAAGAACTGTTCGGTGCGTCGGCTGAGGAAGTGCAAAAGGCTGTGCCGACTATTCATCAAGTAGTTATTGCACAGATGGCAGCTGCACGTCAAGGTACCCACAAGACTAAGACTCGCTCAGAAGTTTCAGGTGGTGGACGCAAGCCTTTCAAGCAGAAGGGGACTGGTCGTGCACGCCAAGGGTCTACACGTGCTCCTCAGATGACAGGTGGCGGTGTAGTCCACGGGCCAGTGCCACATGATTATGTGCAGAAGACGCCAAAGAAAATGAAGCAGTTGGCGCTCAAGATGGCGTTAAGTGACCGCGCAAATGCTGGAAAAGTGTTTATCGTTGATGATTTCGGTATCGCTGGTGGTAAGCCTTCTACGAAATTCGTGCTGAACGCGTTGAATAACATTACAGACGCTAAATCAGTGCTAGTTGTAGTGAGTCACCCGAATGATGATGAAGTTAAGATGGCTGAAATCTTGTCGTTGCGCAACATTGAGAAAGTTACCCTAATCTTCGCGAGCAATATCAACACTTATGATGTTTTGCTGAACGAAGCAGTAGTATTCACAAAGTCTGCGTATGATGAAGTGGTTGATGCTAAGGTGAAAGGAAAGAAATAATGACACAATTGAACTCCAAGATTAAGGATCAGCGCGATATTATTCTAGGTCCTGTAGTCAGTGAAAAGTCTTTTGAGCTTGCTGACCAAGGCAAATACACTTTCAAAGTGCAGAAGAATGCCAACAAGACTGAGATTAAGAACGCTGTGCAGTCAATTTTTGACGTCAAAGTGAAGAGCGTTAACACCCTGAATCGTAAAGGAAAAGTTACTCGCACACGTTTCGGGTTCGGTAAACGCAATGATGAAAAGCGCGCTATCGTTACCGTGGCTGCAGGCGAAGTAATTAATGTTTTCGGAACTGAGCAGGTAAGTTAAGGTTTTAAGAGTAGGATAAGGAAAGGAAAATATGGGAATCCGTAAGTATAAACCAACCACACCGGGTCGTCGTGGCTCAAGTGTGGCTGATTTTGCCGAAGTAACACGCAGCGTACCCGAAAAATCGTTGCTAGCACCTAAGCCAAAAACTGGCGGGCGTAACACTTCAGGTAAGATCACGACACGTCATATAGGTGGCGGTCACAAGCAGAGGTATCGTTTGATTGACTTCAAGCGGTATGACAAAGATGGCGTGCCAGCCAAAGTAGCGGAGATTGAGTATGACCCAAACCGCACGGCACGTATCGCATTGTTGCACTATCGTGACGGTGAAAAGCGCTATATCGTTGCACCAAACAACCTCACGCAAGGAGATATGGTGGAGTCGGGTGCAAACGCTGACATCAAGCCTGGTAATAATTTGCCTCTACGCAACATCCCGACTGGTACGACAATTCACAACATCGAACTGCGTCCATTAGGTGGCGCTAAGATTGCTCGTTCTGCTGGCGCTTCGGTTCAGTTGGTGGCTAAAGATGGTCCCTACGCACAGCTCCGTATGCCTAGTGGGGAAATTCGCAATGTTGATGTTCGTTGTCGTGCTACTATTGGTGAGGTCGGCAATTCAGAGCAGAGCAACATCTCGTGGGGTAAGGCAGGACGTATGCGCTGGAAAGGCGTTAAGCCTACAGTGCGTGGTGTCGTGATGAACCCAGTAGATCACCCGCATGGTGGTGGTGAAGGACGCACTTCAGGTGGTCGTCATCCAGTTACTCCGTGGGGCAAACCAGAGGGCAAGACTCGTAAGCCGAAGAAGGCTTCAACCAAGTTGATTGTCCGTCGTCGTAAGTCAGGAAAGAATAGGTAAGGAGAAAAATGCCAAGAAGTTTGAAAAAAGGCCCATTCGTTGACGCGCATCTTCAGAAAAAAGTTGATGTTGCTCGTGAATCTGGCTCAAAAAATGTCATCAAGACTTGGAGTCGTCGTTCAATGATTACTCCAGATTTCATCGATTTGACGTTCGCAGTGCATGATGGACGCAAACATGTTCCAGTATTCGTCACTGATGCTATGGTCGGTCATAAATTGGGCGAGTTTGTCCCGACGAAGACCTTCAGAGGTCACGTTAAAGACGACAAGAAGGGTAGGAGGTAGTAATGCAGAAACCTGAAATTACATTTGAAGCACGTGCTGTCTTGCGCAACTACCGCTCGACTGCGCAGAAGTCACGTCGTGTGATCAATTTGGTGCGCGACAAGTCTGTTGCCGAGGCGCGGTCAATCCTGAAGTTTAGCCCACAAGAGGTCTCAAAGCCTATCTTGAAGTTACTTGAGTCTGCGGTTGCGAACATACTGACTAAAGCGGACCGCATGGGGCTTCGCGTGTCAGAGGATCGCCTGTTCATCTCGGAGATTTTCGCTGATGAGGGTGCAACTATGAAGCGTTTCCGTCCGCGTGCTCGTGGTACTGCAGGACGCATTTTGAAGCGGACTAGTCATATTACAGTTGCTGTAGCTACTGATGAGGAAGTGATTTCGGCACCTAAACGCGCGAAGAAGGACGACGTCAAGAAGACTGATGACAAGCCTGCGGATGATAATTCTGCAGAAGCGGTCGCAGATTCTTCAACTGAAGCCAAAAGCGAGAAGAAGGATTCTGGAAAGGCCACCGCACCAGCAAAGGAAGACCCTTCAAAGGCGGCAGGAAAAGCCAAGAGGTCAGTGGGTCCTAAAGACATTAAGGCAACTGCTGCAAATAAGGCTGGCTCTGCGGCAACTACACACCGTAAAGAAAATATGAGAAAGAAGGGGGCGTAACAATGGGACAAAAAGTAGATCCTAGAGGTTATCGCTTAGGCGTAACTACTGATTTCCGTTCACGCTGGTATGCTGAAGGTAACAAAGAGGGGCAGACTTATGCTGAGTATGTGAATGAGGATATCCAAATTCGCCGCTTAATTACGAAGTCGCTCTCTCGTGCAGGAATTTCGAAGGTGGAGATTGAGCGGACTCTTGACAAACTCAAGATTGATGCTTATTTCGGACGTCCTGGGTTGGCAATCGGTCAGAAGGGGTCTGGTGCAGAGAAGGTTCGTGCGCAGATTTCTCGTCTAACTGGCAAGCAGGTGCAGTTGAACATTCTTGATGCAGGAAACCCACAAGTTGATGCACAACTCGTTGCACAGAACATCGCAGAGCAGCTTAACGCGCGTATTACATTCCGTCGTGCCATGAAAAAGGCTATTGAAGGCGTAATGAAGAACGGCGGGCTCGGAGTGAAGATTTTATGCTCTGGTCGTCTCGGCGGCGCGGAAATTGCTCGTTCGGAGTTTTACCGCGAGGGGTCAGTGCCACTGCACACGCTACGCGCTTATGTTGACTACGGATTCTTCGAGGCTGCAACCACTTACGGACGCATTGGCGTTAAAGTCTGGATCTATAAGGGTGAGCTCACGGAAAAAGAGTGGTCTGCGCGTCAAGGTGCAAACCGTCAACAGCGCCGTAACTCACGCCCGGCTAGGCGTCCAAATGATAATGCTACTGCGGCAAGTGAGAACGGTGGCGCATCAATCGAGGCTAATGTTGCTGATGGAGCCGCGTCGGTTGAAGGCGCTGGTGTAGATGTTGCTGCGGACGCTCCAGTGGCTGAAGTTCCAGTAGTGGATGCTCCAATTGATGCAGCTGCAGAGAACAAGGAAGGTGATAAATAATGTTAATTCCAAAGAAGGTCAAGCACCGCAAACAGCATCACCCACGTCGGCGTGGTGCGACAAAAGGTGGAGCTACAGTCGTGTTCGGTGATTTCGGAATCCAGGCACTAAATCCGTGCTATCTGACAAATCGTCAAATCGAGGCAGCCCGTATCGCTATGACACGTTACATTAAGCGTGGTGGTCGTGTGTGGATCAATGTTTATCCAGATCGCCCAATCACGCAGAAGCCACTAGGAACACGTATGGGTTCAGGAAAAGGTTCACCTGAGTGGTGGGTTGCAAACATCAAACCTGGACGCGTCCTATTCGAGTTGGCTGACGTTTCGGAAGAGGTTGCACGTGAGGCAATGCGCCGCGCAATCCATAAACTACCGACGAAATGCCGCATTATTACAAGGGAAAGGGGTAACTAATGGCTATTGGAACACCTAGCTTAGCGACATCGAATTTAGATGGCATGGACAACGAACAATTAGTTGCAGAGGTCAAGAAAGGCAAAGAAGAACTATTCAATTTGCGTTTCCAGTCTGCTACTGACCAGCTCGATAACCACGGTCGCCTGAAGTCGGTCCGTCGTGACATAGCAAGAATTAAGACTGTACTTAGGGAGCGGGAACTAGGAATTCGCACTGAGCCTACTACAGTTGCTGCGAAAGCTGATGATAAGAAGGCGGAAAAGAAAGCGTCGAAGAGCGACACTGACAAACCTGCTAAGAAGACTACCAAGAAGGAGGCTAAATAATGGCAGCTGAAGAGAAAAAAGCACCTGCAGTGAAAAAAGCGCCGGACGCTACGAGGGCTCCAGTAGCCAAAAAAGCACCAGCGAAGAAGCCTGCGACCAAAAAAGAAAGCCCAGCGAAGAATTCTGGCGCGAAAAAGGGCAAAGAGAAGAAAGTTGTCATTGCGCCTGCGAAAAAGGGTGAGTTGGTCCGCAAGTATCGTAAGACTCGTCAAGGGTATGTCGTGTCGAATAAGATGGACAAGACTATTGTTGTTGAGGTTGAGCAGAGGACAAAACATCCGCTTTACGGCAAAGTGGTCAAGAAGTATAAGAAATATAAGGCACATGATGAAGCGAACACTGCTGGAATCGGCGACTTGGTGACTATTACTGAGACTCGTCCGTTGTCTAGCACGAAGCGTTGGCGCCTGAACACGATTGTTGAAAGGAGCAAATAATGTTACAACAAGAGTCGAGATTAAAGATCGCAGACAACACTGGGGCGAAGGAAGTATTGACTATCCGTGTGCTTGGTGGGTCTGGAAAACGTTACGCTTCACTTGGTGATATCATCGTTTGCACTGTCAAAGATGCAATTCCAGGTGGCGCAGTCAAGAAGGGCGACGTTGTCAAAGCAGTCGTTGTCCGCACGAAAAAGTCAGTCCGCCGTAAGGACGGTAGCTACATCGCATTTGACGAGAATGCTGCTGTAATTTTGGGTAACGAGAAGGAGCCGCGAGGAACACGTATTTTCGGGCCAGTTGCTCGTGAACTTCGCGATAGGCGTTTTATGAAAATTGTTTCACTGGCACCGGAGGTAATCTAATGGCTAAAATACATAAAGAAGATCAAGTTGTTGTGCTGTCTGGGCGCGACAAAGGGAAGTCAGGCCGTGTGCTTGAACTCATAAAGGACAAAAAGACTCGCAAAGTGACGCATGCAATTGTTGAACATATTAACGAGTTGACTAAGCATAGCCGTCTTCAGCAGAATAACGGGCGCCAGGGGACGACAGGTGGTATTGAGACTGTTGAGGGTAAGATTGCTATTTCGGCGATTGCTCTCAAGGATCCAGCCACTGGAGTTGCGACTCGGGTTGGTTATCGTGATGAAGTTAAGGAAGTTAGCGGTGTGAAGAAGCTCAAGCGCGTTCGTATCGCCAAGAAATCAGGAAAGGATGCATAATATGGCACTTACACCTAGACTAAAAGATGACTATAAGAAGCGCATTGCGCCAGAGTTACAGAAACAGTTCGGCTATAAGAACATTCACCAGATCCCCAATTTGAAGAAGATTGTGGTCAATATGGGTGTTGGTGAGGCCGCTAAGGACTCGAAGTTGATCGACGGGGCTATTCGCGACTTGACGACTATTACTGGTCAGAAACCGAAAATCAACAAGGCGAAGAAATCTATCGCGCAGTTTAAGCTTCGTGAAGGTCAGAACATTGGCGCGAACGTTACGCTTCGGGGCGCTCGGATGTGGGAGTTCTTGGACAGGATGCTTTCTACGGCACTGCCACGTATACGCGACTTCCGTGGGCTTGAGCCGAACCAGTTTGACGGGCGTGGTAACTACACGTTCGGGTTGACTGAGCAGAGCATGTTCCACGAGATTAACATTGACTCGATTGATCGTCCTCGCGGAATGGACATCACTTTGGTCACGACTGCAACGAACAATGACGAAGGCAAGGCGTTCCTCAAGTTGCTTGGGTTCCCGTTTAAGGAGGAGAAATAATGGCAAAGACAGCATTGAAAGAAAAACAGGCACGCAAACCTAAGTTCGCGGTTCGTGCGTACACTCGGTGTAATCGTTGTGGGCGTCCGCACGCAGTCTACCGTAAGTTTGGTCTGTGTAGGATATGTGTGAGGGAGATGGCGCATCTAGGCCAGCTTCCTGGTGTCACCAAAGCTTCTTGGTGATTATTTTTTGCCCTTCCGTCGTTAAACTCCCACTCGACGCACCAAGTCTGCCCAGCGTAGCGAGCGGCCGTCCGATTCATTCGGCGGCGTAAAGCGAGCGGAGTGTGCTTGAGTGAACACAGTGAACGAGGGGCGTAATGAGAGCGCGGAGCGATCGAACCAAATCCGCGCCTTCGGGTCGTTTGCCTAGGAATCATCAAAAACTAATCACCAACAAGTTGGTAATTATTGTTTCCCCTCTCGTCGTTAAACTCCCACTCGACGCACCAAGTCTGCCCGCGTAGCGAATGTCACCCTTGGCTTTATGCAACGCTGCGCTGGGTCCATAGAGTACATCGTGTTAGTAGATCCTCGGGACAAGCCCAAGGATGACATGGCGCGGGGTGAGTGTAGAATTCAAGTGCCAGAAACGATTTATGGGCAATCGGACGAAACGGAACGCAGTGTAGTTTCGCCGTTCGGCTTGGAGGGCGTAAATCATCGCTAATCGCTCGATTTTCTGCGTCTGTCGCCAAAAATATACAACAAGTTGTCCATTATGGCTCGTAAACTTGAAAATCGCATTTCTGGCACTTGAATTCGGGGTGCTGGATCCAGCGTCGCGGGAGGCGTGTGTGTGCGAGATGCGTTATATAGTCACTTTGAATAGGGCACCAGACGCGTAGCCGTGTAGTGCAGGGTCGACGACTTCAATTGTGCCGCCGTGCAGATCGACAATCCACTTCGCGATAGACAATCCGAGCCCGGTGCCCCCAGTCCTCCCTTTGCTGTTTACCGCGTCAGTGTTGAAACGCTTGAAAATCTCAAACTCCTGCGTATCCAGTGCCTTCCCAGAATTGTGCACCAAGAACACTATCCGGTCATCCTCTGTCATAGCAGCGACCTCAATCTCAGAGCAATCGTCTGCGTGGTTAATCGCATTAGTAAGTAGGTTCGTTAGCACCTGACCGAGTCTCGCGGGGTCAAAAACTGCAACAAGCTCTTTTGGGTTGACGTTCAACGCGTAGGTTAAGCGTTTATGTGCCTCAAGACACTCCAGAGGTTCAACGACACTAAGTAGCCATGACGAAATGTTGACTTCCTCTTTTTTTAGCTCTACACTCCCAGACTCCAACTTCGAAAGGTCTAGCAAAAATGTGATCAGATTGTTCTGCCGCTCGCAATAATCAAGGATTTGCTTGCCCGTTGCGTCACTCCACTTCGTGACACCGTCGACAAGGTTGTCCATAATCGCCATAATCGCCGCAAGAGGGGTCCGAATCTCATGTGAAACATTTGAGATAAGTTCGTGCGACTGAAGCTTTGTAGTGAGCAATTGCTCCTCGAGTTCGTCAACCCTGCGCTGGAGTTCATCAATTTTGGCCTTTTTGTTGGCGTTATTGAACATTATATGCTCTCGATGAAACGGTAGCCAATTCCATGCACAGTTTCGATGTATTCAAATCCGATTTTCTTGCGCAACATCTTGATATGTGAGTCAACAGTTCTAGTTGCTTCATTCCCAGTCCAGCCCCACACAATTCTCAGCAGGTCAGAACGGCTTAAAACGTTCCCTGAATGTTCAGCTAAGGTAATGAGTAGTGCGAACTCATGGTCAGTTAAATTGTAAATCTCACGGCTGTTAATCTTCACTAGATGCTTTGCCTCATCAATCGAGAAGTCTCCGACCACTAGAACATCATTCGAATGCAGTTCTAAAACTTTGCGAATAGATTGATACCGTTTAATCCAAGTGCGAATATGCGCAACAAGAACTGAAAGACGTAGAGGCTTTGTCAAATAGTCATCTGCACCAATTTCTAGTGCATGAATCTCATCATCTTCGTCAGTGCGCGCTGTTAGCATTATTATTGGCACAGTTGATTTAGCCCGTATAACTTTTATAATCTCGAACCCGTTCATGCCTGGAAGCATTATGTCCAGGACAACTATATCTGGCTTGAACTCGTCAAATGCGTAAGGAACTTGGGCGCCATTATTCACAATAAGCACCTCCCAGCCCTCGAAACTGCATCGTTCTGCAACAGAAGTTGAAATTGCTGGGTCATCCTCAACAACCAAAATTCGAATCATATCTACCATAGCACAAGTATAGCAGAAAGACTGGCGGTGCGGTAAAAGTCGAAATTCTAATCGCTAGCGCAACACTTGACTTAACTCATCACTAAAGCAGCAGGTCATCCCAGTCGATCTTACTACTCTCCTCAGTATTGTTCGAATTGGCATCTGCACTCCGGGTCTTTCCCCCTTTGTCGTCCTCTGCATCAATCACAGGCAAAGTGTCGGGATGCTTCCAGTATTTGTCTAAAATCTGCCCGCCGTTTTCGCGGTCCAGTCTTTCCCATATTTCTGCAGCTTTTGTACAGTTCTTGGGCTTAATGTTCATCCCAGTCAAATCCCGTAAAGCAAGGTCACCGTTGTTCCCTAGTGCACGTCTCCTGGACATAATTTCACGCATTTTGCTTATATCCTTGATGTAGATTGCACCAGATTTGAATGATATAAAGTCAACCCACCCCTCAATAATGGCAAGAATGTTATCAAAGTCGCGCGACGCCTGCTCTTGCTCGGGTGAAATGCGAGGAAGCATTGCGTTCTCAATATTCTTAGCAATTTCCTGCATATCATTGGGGTCAGCATCACCTATTATGTCTTGGATATCGTCGATGTGCGGTAAAGAATTACGGACATCCTGAGCAAAACGCTGTAGAATCGAAAAAATGTGACCGCGCAACCAACTAACGTTTAGGAAAAGTCGGACAAGTGCAACCTCACGGAGTGCTAAAAATTGAACCATTTGCTCCATTTCAACCTCAGACTCCTTAGCAAAATTGACTATGTTTTCGTGCACAAATACTATCGAGTCTCCGAATAGTTGTAGTGAAAAATCTGTCCCCACAAGAGCAATTTTTGCGAGTTTTCCAATTGAGCGTCCCACTCCGACTGCCGCCTGCGAAGAGTTGAACGAATTGATGAAGTCAGGTATTTCACTTAGGTTGTCCTTGCTGATGGGTAGCATTCCAGAAAAATCGTTGAACTTGAAGCCTAATTTTGCTTCCCCTTCACCTTCTTCGCCAAAATTATCTCCTAATTGTTCGGAGAGGTCATTCATTTGCTGACTCACATTTTCAATTGTGGCATCGTTGGAGGCTTTAATTACAGGCACGGCAATTTTCTTCCACGCAGGTATAGACTCAGTAATCCAGTCTCGTGGACTCATTATTTTGACTATTGTGTCTTTGTCCGTCGTGAAATCGGTCTGCGCGTCTAGCCAAAGATTGACTTCTTGCGTTATTTTTTTATACTTATCGGCAGTTTCAGCGCTAATTGATTTTGGTGGAACGCTACCCAGTGTTTCAAGGGCATGTTTTTCGATCGTGTTCGAGTCAATCACTTCACTTCGGTCCTTTTTGTGGCTGACAGAATCGATTATTGATTCAACTATAGGCGCCATACCAGGTAGACTAGAAAATGTTTCCTTCATATTCTTGAGCATCTCGGTAAAGTTTGGGTCTATGGTTGCATTCTCAGACCCATTCCCACTTTCAGGGCCTTTTGACGTTTTTTCATCAAACGATTTTTGCGCATTATTTAGTGCGTCACTGATCATTTTTTCTATATCATCATTATTAGTATTGTCATCCATAATATGCCCCTCAACTTGTGCTATACTTTACCTACGTTTACATATTATAGCACATTTAATCCTCGGCGTAAAGACACGGCGTTCGTGAGTTTGTGCATAATCGCAGTTTTCCTGTGTTCTGTATGTTTTATAATACTGCCCAGCCCATATGTTACTGAAAAACCAGGCCCGTCAACCGATGTTTTAAGTGAGGCGAACGGAAAACCCATTATTGATTATCAGCAAGACTCAGAAGACTCTAACAAATATGGCGGTAGTATTTTGCTGCTGAGTGTCGCAGTCTACGGAGGCCCCCTGTCATATTCTACTTCACTTTCAAAACTACCAGACTTAGTGTCGGACAGCGCTGACCTCAAGCCACAGGAGATGATATACAAGCCAAGAAACAACGATAGCGCAACTGTAGAAGAAGCCAAAAAGGAGTCTGATGCGCAAATGAAGCAGTCCCAGAATTCCGCAGTAGTTGCCGCTGCAGAACTACTCAAGGCGCGTGGCATTGACCTGCCGGGGGATAGTGTGAAGATAATGATTGAGGATCTGGGTGGACCTTCCGCAGGGCTCGCATTCACGCTCGGTATCCTCCAGAAGGCGGGGAACTTGAACTTAACAAATGGGCGCGTGGTTGCCGCGACTGGGACCGTGGACGACGCGGGGAATGTCGGTAAAATTGGTGGTCTCAAGGAAAAGGCGCAAGCTGCAGTCCAAAGTGGCGTTGATATACTGCTCGTTCCGGAAGGCAATTACCCCGAAGTGTCGGCTCAGGATCAAGCAGTGCTCAAAGTAGTGCCAGTGAAAACCGTGGACGACGCCGTAAATGCGCTGCTAAATTGACCGACGCCTGGTAAAACTGCCGTGAGCGCCGTAAAAGGTAGGGGTGTACTATTAAAAACCAGTGTCATTAACAAAGTGGCGTGTCCGATTTAACAATGACCTAGAAGTCCGCTATAATATGAGTAATTAATGTGTTGGCTAACGAGGAGCTGCACGATATGTCTATGTTCTTTCGGACTAGCGTATTTTGTGGTGAACCTCAAAGTTGGGTCCAATGTAGGAATACAAGGCGTAACAGGAAGGAATAAGTACGTAATGGAAATCAAGAATAACTATAAGAATCAGGAAGAGCTGCTCAATGCGATTGAGAAGACGATAAAATACTTCAAAGACGGAGATATCGTCGAAGGTGAAGTTGTGAACATCGCCCGTGATGAGGTTCTAGTTGACGTTGGCTATAAGGCAGAAGGTGTGATACCCGTCAAGGAGTTGTCTGTTTCGCGTAGGGTTAAACCTGAGGATGTAGTTAAAGTCGGTGATATGATTTCCGCGCTCGTTATCCAGAAGGAAGACAATGACGGACGCCTAATCCTGTCGAAGAAACGCGCACAGTTCCGTCAAGCTTGGAATGATGTTGCGAAGATTAAAGAGCAGGACGGTATCATTGAGGGGACTATTGTCGAGTCAGTGCGTGGCGGTGGTATTGTTGACATCGGGCTCCGTGCCTTTCTGCCGGCTTCACTCCTGGACACCCACCGTGTCCGTGATCTCTCGCCCTACATCGGTCAGAAGATGCAGTTTAAGATTATCGAACTTGACGAGCAGCGCAACAATGTTGTGTTGAGCCACAGAGCAATTGCTGAAGAACAGCAGTCTGAGGCGCGTAGTGAGTTGTTAGAGAACTTGAAGCCTGGTCAAATCCGTAAGGGCATCATCTCGTCGCTAGTTAATTTCGGCGCATTTGTTGATCTCGGTGGCATCGACGGACTAGTTCACGTCTCTGAGTTGTCTTGGAACCATGTCGAGAATGCTGCTGAAGTTGTGTCCGTTGGTCAAGAAGTCACAGTTGAAGTGCTTGGTATTGAAGACGGCAAAGACCGCGTTTCGTTGTCAATTAAGTCAACCCAAGAGGATCCTTGGCAAACCTTCGCTCGCACCCACGCAATTGGTCAGATTGTGCCTGGTGAAATAGTCAAGAACGTCACTTTTGGTACTTTCGTTAAGGTTGCCGAGAATATTGAGGGCCTTGTGCACATCTCTGAGATTTCTGGTCGCCGTATCGAATCCGCAAAGCAAGTGGTCAATGTAGGTGATAAAGTGTTCGCCAAAATTATGGATATTGACCTTGATCGTCGTCGCATCGCGCTTTCAATACGTCAGGCAAATGAACTTGTTGACCTCGAGTCTGAAGAGTTCGATCCGTCACTATACGGCGCTAAGCAGGACTACGACGCAAATGGTAATTATATCGCTCCTGAAGGCTTTGACGCTGAAACTCAAGAGTGGAAGAGGGGGTATGAGAAGCAGAAAGCAGCGTGGGAGGCTGACTATATTAAGGCTCGTAACCTCTGGGAAGAGCATAAGGACAGCGTAAAGCGGTTCATCGAGATTGAGTCTAAAATTGATACTGAGTCTACTGCTGACAAGAAACCGTCTTCAGGTCAGGGTCGTAGGAAAGGCGACTCCGATAAGGGCGCGTCAACTCAGAGTTTTGGCGAGGACCTCAACGTGAGCACGACTCTCGGTGACAACGCTGAACTTGCGGCACTCCAGAAGACGCTCAAAAAGGAGCAGGATGACGAGTCTGGAAAAGGGGATGACAAGTAGTAACGCTTAGTTAGAACGGGGGAATTTTGAGCTGGAACACATTCAGCCTAGGGCTCGCCACGAACTTTATGCATATTCCGACGCCTGCAACAAATGTCCTTCAGTTCGGCAGCTTAACCTTGCATATCTACGGTCTGTGTATACTGGCTGGTATGATTCTCGCTGTCAGTCTGTCACTCTTGCGCTTGCGAAAACTACGTGCAGTAGAGGAAAATTGTAGCCTTAGCGCCTCCGATTTGCTTGACATCGCGCTTATCACTCTTCCTTGTGGGATTGTCGGTGCGCGGGTATATTATGTCGTGACTGTACCGAAGCATTATCTTGAGCACCCACTTGACGTGTTCGCGATAAATCAAGGCGGACTAGGCATTATGGGTGGGTTAATCGCGGGGATACTTGCCGCAGTGGTTGTCTGTCGAGTGAAGGGGCTGAACCTGAATCACTTCGCATATTGTTGCGTTCCGACTGTCCCTCTGGCACAAGCGGTCGGCAGGCTAGGGAACTGGTTTAACGGTGAGCTCTACGGCTTCGAGACTGATCTGCCTTGGGGGCTCGATATATCCCGCGGACAATACTTGCCGACGAAGTTCTACCACCCGACATTCCTGTACGAGATTATATGGGATGTCATCATTTTCGCTCTGCTCTTGTTCATCTTCAATAAGCGGCACTATAACTCTATCGTCGTTGCACCGACATACCTGCTACTTTACACTATCGGGCGCAGTGTTGTTGAGAGTTTCCGCATTGACTACTCAGAATACTTTCTCGGCGTGAGGGTCAATATGTGGTTCTCGGTCACACTGATGCTCCTGTCTATTTGCTGGTTGATTGCGTTGGCAGCCAAATCTGGACGGTTAGCCCAGTTCCTAGGTCGGGGTGGGTCTGCACAGCCTTAATTCTACCGCCCAGTAGATGTACAAAATCCCGACAGATTGCCAGACCGAGCCCATTGCCCTTTGTGGTGCGGTTTTCGTCAACTGTCGTGAACCGGTCAAATATCTTGTTCAGCTTCTCCTTATGGACACCTGGACCCTCATCGATCACTTGTATCTTGACTTCATACTGTGTATATTCGAGAGTTATCGTAATCGGAGTGTCAGTGGGGGTGTATTTTAGTGCATTTGACAATAGATTATCTAACACGCGCCGAAGCTTACGTGGGTCCGATTTCAGTAGTATAGCAGATTCGGGTAGTTTGAGCACGAATTTCCGGTCAGTGTTCGTGTCTTCGAGGCTAGTTATCAAATCGTTGAGTAGTTCGCTGAGGTTTACATCTTGAAACAGTAGCGCAGACTTCTCATTGTCAACTTTGGCGAGCACCAACATATCTTCAAGCAGTTCATTCATCCGCTTGGCGTTCTGGAAAATCTTGTCAATTTCGACACTAGCACCATTCTTGACCATATACAGTCCGGCATACCCTTGAATGACAGTCAGCGGGGTGCGTAAATCGTGGCTGGCATCTGAGACGAGTTTCACCATACGGTCATGTTCATCCTGCATCTTCTTGAGCATTTTCTTCGTGGCGAAGTAGATGACAATTCCACTACTGATGACTATAATTAGCGTGCAGAGTATGAAGAGACCAACTAGCGACCCAATTACGTCATCTTGTGTCCGTTCGATGAAGTTATCTGGTGGTCGGTGCAGAAACTTGTCCTGAAAACTGGGGTCAAACGCGGGGCGACTCTCCAAGTCTAGTTCCTCTAAATAATTGTGCCCGTCTTCCGCCCCTTGCATACGCAGAATCATCCTGTCACCAATCCCGTGCCCAAAATAGCGCCCAAACAGGAAGAATACTAGTAAATTGATGCTGCTCAAGCTGACAGTTATGACCGAAATCACGACTGCGAGGATGCGAACATGTAGCGGTATTTTGCTCCAGAAAAGTGTTGCTCTAGTCCTAATGCTAGACATCTGACCCACCCCCAGACTCCCGAATCAAGTAGCCGAAACCGCGCTTCGTCTCTATTAGGTCACCGCGACCGTTAGCGTTTAACTTCTTGCGCAGAGTACTGACATAGGTCTCCACAATGCTCAAGTCGTTGTAGGGTGAACCATGCCATATTTGGTCATTGAGCTCTTGTTTTGACACTATGCGTCCCATATTTCGCAGTAGATATTCTAGGATTTCGTATTCTGTCGGGGTCAAACTGATGGGCACGTTGTCGCGCGAAACATCATGTGTCCGAGCATTCAAGACTAGATCGTGGACAATATACACTTCATCGTCATTGGCATTTACCTGCGCATTGCTACTTCTTGTGATGTGGTTGGGGTTGGCTCGCCGCAAAACTGTGTTAATCCGCGCAATTAGCACCTCCATAGCGAAAGGCTTTGCGATATAATCATCGGCACCCAGTGATAGCCCTTCCACAACATTGTGGTCGAAGTCCTTCGCAGTCAGGAACACCACAGGCACGTCAAACTTTAATCGTCGCATCTCCTTTAGGGTGTCAAAACCTCCCAACGGCGCCATCATCACGTCAAGAATAATCAGGTCATACTGCCAGCCGGACGATTTCGCCTTGTTCAACTTGTCAATCACCTGCTCACCGTTACGCACGCACTCCACTTCGAAGCCCGCAAACTCAAGGGAAGCCTGGACCAACTCGGTGATGTCGGTTTCATCATCTGCAACTAGAATTTTACTCATACCACCAGTATACATCGGCTACCTTAAAATTGGGTTAAGGTCAAGTGCAGTCCGCTCAATTCAGTAGAAACTCACATGCCAGCTCATATCCCTTGAGCCCACAGCCAGCGATAACTGCGGTAGAAACTGCCGAAACTACGCTCTTTTGCCGGAATTCTTCACGTGCGGTCGGGTTCGAAATGTGCACCTCAACAACTCTGACGCCTGCACCGTTTAGCATAGAGAGTGCGTCGCGTAGGGCATAAGAATAGTGCGTCCATGCGCCAGGATTGATTATGATCCCAGAGTAGCCCTGCGCATTTTGGAACACGGTGTGCACAGCTTCTACAGCGTCTGCCTCGGAGTTAGACTGCCAAAACTCTAGTGTAGCACCCCATCTAGCCCGCAACCTCTCTTCAAGGTCAGTTAGCGTAGCGTTCCCGTAGATGTCAGGCTCTCTGGTGCCGAGCAAATTGAGGTTCGGACCGTTCATTATCAGTATCTTCTGCATTATCTCAGTGTAGCACAATACTGCGCCGTGGTTACTTTTTCAACTTCTTATTCTTTGCGTTAATTCCAACCTTTAGAACATTCGCCTCGCCAACCCTCTTGTAGTCTATTGAGTCACTGAACTCGCGAGTTAAATATATCCCAAGCCCACCGACATCTCGTTGAGCAGCAGGGGACTTAACGTCGGGATCTTCCTGCGCAGTCGGGTCGTAGGCAA
>JAISRT010000004.1 GCA_031273495.1 Candidatus Ancillula kalotermitis
CACCGCTCGTGTGGATTTTCAAGTTTACGAGCCACAATGGACAACTTGTTGTATATTTTTGGCGACAAACGCAGAAAATCGAGCGATTAGCGAGATCCTCGGGACAAGCCCAAGGATGACATGAGGGGAGAATATGCCCAAGGATGACATGAGGGACGGACACACCGAGGGATGACATGGGGGGTAATGTGTCCAAGGATGACAGGGGGACACAGACTTCGCTACCGAGTGGTGCCAGAGGGAGAGTAATGTGCTAGACTAGGGGTATGAAGCAGAAGGATTTAGTTGCTGTTGTAGATTTCGGTGGACAATACGCCCAGTTGATTGCACGTCGCGTCCGAGAGGCGGGAGCGTATTCCGAACTCTTTCCCTACACAGTCAGTTTTGATGAGTTAATGGCGCACACCCCGAAAGCGATAGTACTAACAGGTGGGCCAAGTGATATATACGTTGAGGATGCCCCGAAGTTGGACCCAAGGATTTTACACTCCGGCACACCGATTTTAGGGATTTGCTACGGGTTCCAGATGCTAGCGTTTGAGTTCGGTGGGCAAGTGGATGCGATTAGCAAAGGAGAATACGGCGCAACCGAAGCAGAAATACTTGGTACTGCGAAAAGTAGCGGAATTCTCGGAGACTCCCCGACTGCGCAGACGGTTTGGATGAGTCACGGTGTTGCGGTCAAAGAGGCGCCCGAAGGGTTTGAAGTCTTGGCGACGACTGCTCAAGCACCTGTTGCAGCGTTCGAAAACAAGGCACTGAAGATTTCCGGTGTGCAATGGCATCCTGAAGTTAGGCACACACCCCTCGGGCAGAACATCTTCGTGAACTTTCTGCGTGACGTGGCTGGCTTGCCGTTAGACTACAACGCGGAGTCAATTATAGAAGAGCAGGTTGCCGCGATTCGTGAAAAAGTTGGCGGGAAGCAGGTGATATGCGGGCTTTCTGGTGGCGTAGACTCTGCGGTTGCGGCAGCTCTTGTGCACAAAGCGGTAGGAAGTCAGCTAACTTGTGTTTTTGTTGACCATGGCTTGTTGCGGCAGAACGAGGCAGAGCAGGTGGAAAATGACTTCGCAGCTGCGTTCAACATTAAGTTAATCGTGCAAGATGTAAAAGACGTGTTTTTGAGCGCACTGGCGGGCGTTGAGGACCCCGAAAAAAAGCGCAAAATTATCGGCGAGAAGTTCATCAGGGTGTTTGAGGACGCGGTGCGCACGCTAGTGGAAAGCGATAATGACGTGGAGTTTCTTGTGCAAGGGACGCTTTATCCAGACGTTGTTGAGTCCGGCGGGGGTGCAGGAGCAGCGAACATTAAGAGCCACCATAATGTCGGTGGGCTCCCAGACGACCTAGAGTTTAGCCTCGTGGAGCCGTTGAGAACACTGTTTAAGGACGAGGTGCGGGAAATCGGGCGAAAACTTGGCCTTCCAGAGTATATTGTCGGACGGCAGCCTTTCCCGGGACCCGGGCTAGCGATTCGCATCGTGGGCGCAGTTGACGACGAGCGTTTGAACATTTTACGGCGAGCAGATGCAATCGTTCGCGAAGAGTTAACGCTAGCTGGACTTGACGCTGAAATATGGCAGTGCCCAGTAGTTTTACTTGCGAATGTCCGGTCAGTTGGCGTGCAGGGTGATGGACGAACGTATGGACATCCTATCGTTCTGCGTCCTGTTTCGTCGGAGGACGCGATGACTGCCGACTGGACAAGAATTGAATATGATGTTCTCGCGAAAATTAGCAGTAGGATAACAAATGAGGTTCGTGAGGTTAACAGAGTTGTGCTTGACGTGACGAGCAAGCCTCCCGGGACAATCGAATGGGAGTAGCCTCACTTGCAGAGTAACATTGAAGTTCAAGGGTGCACAGACTTAGATGCTGTAGTGCAGAGAGTTATTGAATATATTGACTCCAACAAGAATCTTGACCGTCTTTTGGTGTTGACACCGAACGTTAAGCTGTCGAAGTGGCTGCAAAATGCTGTGTATAACGCGATGTTGAACGATGAGACCAGAACGGTGAGCTTTTCCGCGGGGTTTGTCCGCACTGTGGATTCCATTGCCTACTCTTTCCTTGACCCCGAGCTGAAGTTAATTACGGGACCTGAACAGGCGATGCTCATTAAAGAAATCTGCACGGCGCTCGCAAATGAAGACGACGTAGAGCCTAACCAGGTGCTCGGTGGTTTTGAGATGCTTAGTGCCACGATGATGAAACTTAATGGCACGGTTGAGGAGCTACGGAAACTTTTTGATGTCGCAAACGAGCACGACATTAACCCCGAAAAACTGGAGCACCTTGCCGCGCAGCACGACATTAAAATATGGAAGGACGCCGCGCAGGTCTATGCAAAATATCGGAGTGCGCTACGTGAAAAAAACTATGTCGACCACTCGTCCCAGATCAATTTAGCCTCAAGGGCACTCGATGCGGCAGAAAAACTTGATTATGACCTGATGATAGGCGTGAACTACCAGGATTTCAGCGCTGGTCAGATGTCCTTGTTTATTAAGGTTGCCGAGAAGTCAGGCGCACGGGCACTTCTGTTCGGTGACGACAATTTAAGCACGGCAGGTTTCCGCTCCGGTGGCACAAAACTAGGCGTGAGGAAGCAGTTTCAGGCGAGTTTCAAAGTAGATGACAGTGTTTTCCCTGAAGCCTATGAAGCGTCAAATGTTTCCGAGCAAATGGAGTTCATGCTGCAAACGGTTCGTAACAAAGTGGTCCTGCACGGCTACAAGTATTCCGACTTCGCAATTATCGCCCGAAGTCAAGCATTTCTCTCCCGTGCAACACTCTTTTTTGATGCCGCTGACGTCCCCTACAACTATTCGTCATCGCAAATTCCACTCCGAGATGAGCCACTTTTCCACGCCTTTGAGGACGCGGTGTTGAAGAAAGAGATGTCACTGCGCAACGGACTATTTCGCTCGAAGGCAACGGAACTACTGGACCTTGAGTTTAGCCCAACCGACAACGCCTACGAGGTCCTTTGGAAAATCTGGACGCTAACTGGGCTCGCTGAGAAGTGGCGTGATAACGTTTTGAAGGGTCGACGTGCACCGAAATATAACCATCTTCTTGACGTGGCGCTCGCAATTTTTAACCAGGCAGAGCAGATGACCTTGAAGAGCTTCAAGATCACCGCGGAAAAATTTTTGGACAGACTTCGGGAGCTAGATTTTCCACCCGACAACATTCTGCGCAGTCTAGAACAGGACTCAGTCAGCTTTTTGACACCACCTGGCGCCGCAGGGTTCAGGTTCAAGCAGGTGTTTATAGTTGACGTTAACGACGGGCTTTGGCCTAACTTGAAGTTAAGGGACTCGGTTTTCCGGTGGGCGCTACTTGACGATTTGCTTTCCGGACGCTTGAACAATGTGAATGAGCAGCGCCAACAGGACCAGGTGCTTCAGATTCTACAGTCCGAGCGCTCAATGTTTGCAGCGGCGTTAAATTGCGCAGAGGAACAGGTGATGGTTATGGCACAAAACAACAAGGACAACGACCCGAGCAAGTTTTTTCACAGTTTTATGAAGGACAACAATCTCGGACACAAAAACCTGGCTTCTCAGGATGCACTAGTTTATTCGCTACAGTCACAGGTTCAGAAACTCAAGAAGGACTACGCCAACAACAAGACTAAAAACGTTGCGTGCACTCTGCGGTATTTGATGCAAGAGCAGGTGGGTGCTGCAAACCCCGCAACTTGGGCATTTTCGAAGGTGGCAACCGCGTCGGAGAAGGTAGTTGGTGTGGACGAAGAACTGCGTTTGTCACCGTCGAAGGTAGAGACTCTAGAGCAGTGTCCGCTAAAGTTTGCGCTTGAAAAGTTTGGTGGCACTGATGAGTTCGAGAATAACGCTGCTGTGGGAACTATTGTTCATGAGGTTGCAGAAAACGTACCGCGAGGCACATTGACCCAACTTCGAGACAAACTTGAGGAAATAGTTCTGCGCGAAATCGACAACGGGAACCTCGAGTTTGCTACAGAATACGAGAAGCACACGTTTTGGCAGAAGGCGACAAGGTGTGTGTTAAGCCTTGCGAATTATATTGAGAGCGTTGAGCACCCAGACGAGCAAAAAGGAGGGGATACTGCACCGCCAGAGGACATTGAGCGCGAAAAACAACTGAAGAAGGCACTAAATGAGAACGTAACGCTCTCGGGAACAGTGGATCGTATCGAAAAACACAAGTGTGGCACAAGCATTGTCGACTTCAAGACCAGCAATAGCACGAAAACTAAGGAAGAGGCTAAACGCGACGCGCAGTTACTCTGCTATCAGATAATGTATTCTGACTCGGAGGACGCAAAGCCAATAGAAAAGGTTGCACTCGTCTACATCAACGGGTCGAAATCGACGCCGAAGATAGGGTTCAGTCTTGTCGAGCAGCCAGCGATGACGGATAAAGAGCAGATTCACGACGCGGAGACCCGTATTTTGGACGCGGCGAAGCAACTCTACAGCAGTGAGATTTCCGCGTATCGGGACGACGCTAAGCAGTGCCAATACTGCAACTTCAAGGGGGTGTGCCCTGCGCAAGACTAGTCCTAAACTATTTCATCGTCGCCTTAAGTAGCACCCGAGAATTGTGCTCTGAGTCGTAGGCAACAAGCGATTGCCCTACTGCCACCGATTCAAAACTACCATCTAGCGCGACAACTTTGAGCACGCCGTCGTGTAACTCTAGCGAAGATTCTACTGCTTTCCCGTGTGCCCGGATTTGCACCTTCGCATTAAACTGTCGTGGGAGGTTGCTGTCGAAAAGTTTGACCTCGTCGCATGTTATTGCGGTCCGCCTCAGCAATTCCTTTGGCCCGACCACCACTTCGCAAGTTTCAGGGCGTATCTCGATGACGTAGCGCGGCCGTCCGTCTGCGCGCGGGGTCTTGATGTCCAGTCCTTGACGTTGTCCGACCGTGAAGTTCCAGTAACCTTGATGCTGTCCGAGCACTTTGCCGTCTTCGTCAATGATTTCACCCGCGTATTTGGAGGCGAAATGTGCACCGAGAAACTTAGCCTTCGCGTTTTTCGCCAGGAAGCAGACGTCCGACGAGTCTTTCTTGTCGTGGGTTTCAAACCCTCGCTCCTTAGCATCAAGGCGCACTAGGCTTTTGGACTTGTATTCGCCGAGTGGAAAATAGCAAAACTGCACCACTTCAGGTGGCATTGACGCCACGAAATATGACTGGTCCTTCGCGACGTCGACTGCACGGTGTAGCTCGGGCAGACCGCTACCTTGATAACCGGAGTCACCTTCACGCAAAACTCGTGCATAATGCCCAGTCGCGACCCTGTCAAAACCGAGTTCCCGAGCCTTCGCGACAAGTGCCGCAAACTTTACGTTCTGGTTGCACGCTACGCAAGGGTTTGGTGTTTCACCCTTCGCATAACCTTCCACGAACGCCTTGACCACCTTGTCCCTGTAGATTTCGCTCATATCCCAGGTTGTAAAGGGGACACCCACTTTTTCTGCAACTTTACGGGCATCTTCCGCCTCTTCGATTGACCCGTGGTTGATGAACCCTGGCTTGTCAACCTGCGTTTTCCGGGTCAGTTCCATCGTCACGCCCAGAACTTCGTGGCCCGTTTCCTTCGCCAAAGACACTGCCAACGAGGAGTCTACACCCCCCGACATTCCAACTAGCACTTTCATGTCCTTATTATAGCGCATTGACTCGCGGTGTGTCCCCCATGTCATCCCTCGGGCACATTACCCCCCCATGTCATCCCTCGGCACATTACCCCCCCATGTCATCCCTCGGGCACATTACGTCCCCATGTCATTCTTGGGCACATTACCCCCCCATGTCATCCTTGGGATTGTCCCGAGGATCCACACGAGCGTAGTGTGTCCAATGGACCCTCGGCATAAAGCCAAGGGTGACACTAGAGGGCGTGGGCTTGTCCGTCCCCATGTCATCCTTGGGCTTGTCCCGAGGATCTCGCTAATCGCTCGATTTTCTGCGTTTGTCGCCAAAAATATACAACAAGTTGTCCATTGTGGCTCGTAAACTTGAAAATCCACACGAG
>JAISRT010000033.1 GCA_031273495.1 Candidatus Ancillula kalotermitis
CTTCACGACTAATTGTTGACGGACTACGCCCTAACCGAGTCGCTATTTCTCGTATACTTTTCTTGTTTAACAGTTCTTGCGCAATATACTCACGTTCTTGCTCAGTTAAACGAGTATACGGTTTTGTGCTATCATAACTATTAGTATATTTGTTCATATACATAGTGTAGCGCATTTTTGGGCGGCACACGACATCCTGCCCCGACCCCCCCGAATTCAAGTGTTAGTCATACTATTATGGGTCCTCGACATAAAGCCAAGGACGACACATTACCCCCTACTGTCATTCTTGGGCTTGTCCCGAAAATCTACGCGATGGGGTGTCGTGCTATACTACTGATGTAGGTGCTTAGTGCCCGCGGATATGAAAGGATAAATATGGCTCAGAATGTTAATACACAGCGTGTTTCAGAAGGTGGAGTGTCAATATGGCTCGATGATTTAAGTCGTGACCGCTTGAATTCAGGTTCACTGGAAAAGTTGATACAGGAGAAAACTGTGGTAGGCGTGACGACTAACCCAGCAATCTTCCAGAAAGCGATACAAGGTAAGGGCGCGTATGACGAGCAGATTGCCGAATTGGTGAAATCTAACCCAAATGTCTCAGTGGATGAAGTGGTGACTGAGTTGACTACAACTGACGTGCGCAATGCGACAGATATATTCCGTGATGTGTATGAGGCATCTGACTTCGTAGACGGGCGCGTGTCGATTGAAGTGGACCCACGCTTAGCGTATGACGGCGCGACGACAACAGTTCAAGCGGAGCAACTATGGGAGAAGTTAGATCGTCCAAATGGTATGATCAAGATTCCCGCAACTGTTGAATCTCTGCCAGCGATAACCGCAACTCTAGCGAAGGGCATTTCTGTAAACGTGACGATGATCTTCTCAAAAGAGCGCTATCTGCAGGTGATCGATGCCTATATCTCTGGAATCGAGCAGGCCAAGAATAATGGTCATGACCTCAAGAAAATCGCGTCGGTTGCATCATTCTTCGTTTCTCGTGTTGACACCGCGATAGACAAGCAACTTGACGAGATTGGAACTCCTGAGGCTCTCGAACTGCGCGGTAAGTCAGCGCTGGCTAATGCTCGTGTGGCTTTTGCTGCATATGAAGAAGCGTTCAGCAATGACCCGCGGTGGAGTGAGTTGGAAAAACTTGGTGCCAAGAAACAGCGTCCGCTATGGGCATCCACTGGCGTGAAGAACCCGAACTATCCAGGAACACTTTATGTCGATGGGCTAGTGGGACCAAATGTCGTGAACACAATGCCTGAGAGCACTCTAGATGCTGTGGCGCAAGGTCCAGTTGAGGGCAAAGATGTGCTGAGCGGTAAGGGCGCGGAGTCCCAGGCGATTCTCGATGCAGTTGAGGCGCAGGGGATCTCAGTTTCGGGTGTCTTGCAGAAGCTCGAAGATGACGGCTTAGCGGCGTTTGTTGACTCGTGGACCGCACTTTTGGCTGACATTCAGAGCAACATCGACTCAAAGAAGTAGTTAACAAAAAGGAACACGATGAAAATTTTTCCACGCGAAGAGGATCGGTTTGAGGCACTGAAGGTTGAATATCAGCAGGAAAAGTCTCTTACCACTCTGACTGCATTCGGGTTCATTTTCTTGGCGTTGTTCCTAGTTCTTGCGCTGGTTTCTATTTACACACTGTTCGGGATGACACCTTCCGCTAGTAAGAGTAGTGCTCAGGCGAAGTATCCACTGCCTTGTGTTGAAAACTCCGCGTCTGCAGTGCCCGCATCGTCGATTTCAGTTCGCGTCCTTAATGGTTCAAATATGCCAGGGTTCGGCACTGCTGTCGGCGATTCGTTAACAAACCGTGGCTTCTTAGTGCGAAGTGTTGAGACCTACACGACGTCAAATGACACCCAGATTCGGTTCGGGCAGAATGCGATTGTTCAAGCCTACACTTTAGCTGGTCATTTTACGAACGCGACGCTGATTCTTGATGACCGCGAGGACGGGTTGATTGATGTCATTATCGGGCGCTCGTTTTCCGAATTGCAGGATCGGTATCTAGTTATGACCACTGACACTACATCTCCACTAGCGAGCCCTGAAAAGTGTCTGTCAGTGTTAGATATCAAGAAACAGCCAGCAATAAAACATGATGCAACTCTGGTGCCTGCTTACGGTAGTACTGATGAAACCAGTGATTTAACGGGTCAGACCGCTTCTGGAGCGCAATAATCTGAAGGCCGCGTAATGTGGCGCCAAGTTGTGGATCCTCGGGACAAGCCCAAGGATGACAGTAGGTGTGGGTGCCCCAAGGATGACAGTAGGACTGGGTGCCCAAGGATGACATTGATCTATGCAACGCTACACGGGTCAGACTGATGAATCGATCAAATACAGAGTAGTTGTGTTTAATTAGCGCCAATTTGACATACCAAGTAGTTAAACTGTTTCTATGAGTTCTTGGCTTGATTGTTTGAATGAATCGCAGCGCGCAGCAGTTGTCGACGATAGTGATGCGTTGATGATTGTCGCTGGCGCGGGTTCAGGTAAGACGCGTGTACTGACCTACAAAATTGCCCGACTTATTGAGCAGAATAGTGTCTATCCGAGCCAAATCCTCGCGATAACTTTTACGAATAAGGCTGCTAATGAGATGCGGGAGCGCTTGAATACAATGTTGAGTGATTCGGGCACACCGGGCGCAGATAGAGTATTTGTTGCAACGTTCCACTCCGCGTGTGTTCGGTTTCTGCGAAAATGGCACGACAAAATTGGTCTCAACAGTAGTTTTAGCATTTACGACTCGGACGACTCCAGGAGATTGTTAAGGAACATATTGAATGACTTAAATATTGACCCGAAGGCGTATCCTGCGAAAATGTTTGCCGCCAAGATTAGTGACTTCAAGAATGAGCTCAAGTCTCCAAAAGATGCTGCGAGTGTTGCGGATATGACGCTAGAGTTAGTCGACGAGCTCGTGGCAAAGGTGTACAAAAAGTATCAGGCAAGACTGTCCAAGCTCGGTGCGCTAGATTTTGATGATCTGATTGGCAGAGCAATTGAACTGTTAGAAAAGGACACTGAGGCGAGGACATATTATTTGCATCGCTTCCGGTATGTGCTTGTTGACGAGTATCAGGACACGAACTATGCTCAGTACCGACTAGTGAAGCTGCTCACTCGGGGTAAAAAGGCTGGCAAGGGGTATGAAGGTGATGTCAAGCTGACAGTAGTCGGTGATAGTGACCAGTCAATTTATGCTTTCCGGGGGGCGACGATACGCAATATTCTGCAGTTTGAGAAAGACTTTGACGGCGCGAAGACCATTATGCTTGAGCAAAACTACAGGTCAGTGAACAGGATTCTGAAAGCGGCGAACGCGGTAATCTCAAAGAACTCCGACCGCAAGCCCAAAAACTTGTGGTCATCAAACGGGGAAGGCGAGAAAATTGAAGTGTATCACGCCCACGACGGGTTCGATGAAGCAGACTATGTCGTTAGGAATGTGAAGATGTTGAACGAGTCTGGGTCCCGACTAGGTGAGATTGCAGTATTTTTTAGGACTAACTCGGGGTCCAGAGCAGTCGAGGAAAAGTTAGTGCGCGCTCAGATTCCATACAAAATTGTTGGTGGGACTAAGTTCTACGAGCGCATGGAAATTAAAGATGTCTTGGCGTATCTAGCGGCAATACTGAACCATGATGATGACGTCCATCTACGGCGAATTCTCAATGTGCCCAAGCGTGGAATCGGTAAGACCACTGAGAACAACATCGCGGCTTTTGCCGATGAAATAGGGCTTTCATTTGGCTCTGCGCTCGCAATAGTTGATGACATCGATAACATTAACGCTGGTGCTAAGCATAAAATCGGTGAGTTCTGGACGCAGATTGAGAAAATGTCGGCGGAGCTTGATTCTGGCGCGCTAAAACTTGATGAGTTCGTGAAATATGTGCTTGACGAGACGGGGTATTTGAGGGAGTTGCAGGGGTCGGTTGATCCGCAAGATCAGGTGCGTGTCGAGAATGTTGAAGAGCTAGTTTCTGCGTGCAGTGAGTTCGTTCCGCAGTTTTTTGACGACGATGAAGACATTTCTGGCGTTGCATCAGGTCCTGACCGAGCCAAGTTAGACAACAATGCTACTGAGCCGCTGACGCCAGATGAACGCTCGGAGACGCTAAGTACCCGTGAGATGTTGGAATTATACCTCGAGCAGGTCGCGCTGTCTGCAAGTTCGGACGAGATTCCGGACGACTCTGAGTTTGACGAGGGGAAAGTGACGCTAATGACTCTACATACCGCAAAAGGGCTTGAATTTCGTAATGTTTTCATAATTGGCTTCGATGATGGTAACCTGCCGCACAAGAATTCGTTGATGAGTGAGTTTGAGCTATCCGAAGAGCGACGACTAGCATATGTCGGCATCACGCGTGCAAAAGAGCGCCTTTTCATCACCACCGCCGCGCGCCGTAATGTTTTCGGCAAGTGGGACGACTACTTCCCGTCAAGGTTCCTAGAAGACATTCCAGTAGATTTACTGAACGGTTCAAGTGCTAATTCTAGGCATTTTGGTGCTGCTAATACTGACTTCGATGACGATGTTGAATACGATCCTTATGCTGGTGAAACAGGGTTCGGGTCAGTGAAAAGGGTTAGCAGCTCAGTTGACTCTGCTGTGGGGTTTAACTTTTTGAGGAGGCGGTGGGGTGCAAAATCCGTAGTTTTTTGACCTAACATTTTATGCTACCTCCTTATATTGTAGCATACTTCTTCCTTTTCGTGGCGGTAAGCCCCCGTAGATGGACTTGGGACGCA
>JAISRT010000054.1 GCA_031273495.1 Candidatus Ancillula kalotermitis
CGCGGTGTATTCATTGACCCTCGGCATAAAGCCAAGGGTGACAGTAGAGGGCGAAGTGTGTCCGAGGGATGACAGTACAGGTGTGGTATCATGATGCCAAATATCTGCACCATTTTGACGTCCGGTATGCTATACTAGAGGTGTATTAGAGAATGATTTGACCGCGCAGTTTTCTGACGTTTTCGCCAGGACGTATAACGCTGAGACGGTTTTTGGTGTAGGTGACGACTGCGCAGAGTTCATTACGTCCGCAAAGTCTAGCGCGGCAACCAACCTGATTTCAGTGGATACACTAGTCGAAAATGTTCACTTTAGGTTGGAGTGGTCGACTGCTGAAGATGTGGCACGGCGTGCGGTCTATCAAAATCTTGCTGACATCGCTGCCTCGGGCGGTAGGTGCACTGGCATAGTTGTTTCAGTCGTGGTTCCGAAGCATATCGACCATGACTGGATTACGCGGTTTTCAAGAACACTAGCAGAAGTTGCCGAAAAAGAAAAAGTTGCTGTTCTAGGCGGTGACTTGAGTAAAGGTGCGCAACTAGTGGTGACAATTACCGTTTTGGGGACTACCGACGGCGCAGTGTGCACTGCTGTTCGGCGCGACGGCGCAGTGCCAGGAGATATTGTCGCTGTTGCAGGTGAGCTGGGATGCTCATTTTTAGGCTACAAACTCTTTTCGGGTGCAGATGTCCAAGGAAAAACCGCTGCTGAAACTGCGCGCGCGAAGAGGATTTTTCTGGCACCAGAACCACCACTTTCCGCAGGTGTCGCTGCACGCGAAGCTGGAGCAACCGCGATGATGGATGTTTCCGATGGGCTACTCACGGACTGCGGGCGCATTGCGAACGCGAGTGGGGTAACAATTATGCTGCACGCTAACCCTGACCTCAAGACTGACCTGGACTTTGAACTCTACTACATCGGTGGTGAAGATCATGCGCTGTTGGCGACGTTTCCGAAGCACGCTAAGTTGCCAGATGAGTTCCAGATTATTGGCGAAGTGGTAGAAAAGCGGGATGCCGCAGTTGTGGGTGAGGACCTCGCTCGAGTCGATGGACTTCAGAAATGGGATCACTTTAACGTTTGAGGAGGCGGTAGTATATGTTTGAGATGTTTGAAGATGAGAGCTCTGAGTTTTTTGAGCCCAACAAGTTGCTGCTGATCGACGGTAGTTACGCAATGTATAGGGCATATTACGGCTACAATGTTGACAGTTTCCGCAAGAAGGACGGGACGCCAAGCAACTGCATCTACGGAATCGCTAAAACACTGCTCGCACTAATTCAAGAAGACCCTCCCACACACCTTGCGATTTGTTTTGACCATCCAGTGAAAGGACGCCGAAAAGAGCTTCTTCCGCAGTATAAAGAAGGGCGCACTGCGACGCCGGACGAACTTAAAGCGCAGTTTGCAGAGGTCAAAAAACTACTGGCAGTAGCGAAAATCACTGCGCTTGAGGTTGAAAGACTAGAGGCGGACGACATAATCGCGACACTGGCAACACGTGCAGAGCAGAAGAACTGGGAAGTGAAAATCTTCTCGAGTGACAAGGATATGTATCAGTTAATCAGCAGTAAAACGACAATTCTACGCCCCAGTAGTGCGAAAAGTGGTGGAAGTGGAAGGTCGGGCAGTAGATTTGACAAGCTTACGCCTGAGAGCTTTGAGCAGAAGTATGGCTTTGCCCACGAAAAGTATCCCGATTTTGCAGCGCTAGTCGGTGAACAAGCGGACAATATACCTGGTGTGCCTGGCGTGGGCCCGAAGACTGCGACAAAGTGGATTCAAGAGTATGCTACACTAGATGATATCCTAGAGAGTTCCGAAGCAATCGGTGGGAAAGTCGGTGTGGCCTTGAAAGAAAGTGCCCAGCAAGTTAGGCTGAACCGGAAAATCAACCAACTGCAGCTCGATGCCGAAATTGGGGCTGAACTAGACGATTTACGGCTCAACACACCACCTCAGCCCGCGGTGAACGCATTCTTTGATGAGTGGGAGATGCCAAGTTTGGTGAATAGATTCAGGTTCTAGTGTGCTTTATTCGCAGTTAGTTAAGGAGTATCTCTACTTCATCCAGATTGAGAAGGGTCTGTCAAGCAACACATTCAAGGCGTATTCCCGCGACCTGAGCTCATTTGCCTTATTCCTGAACACAGACGTGCAGGTTGAAAGTGTTGACATCCACACCGTTGAGGACTATATATTGCAACTCTCCGAGTTCATTAGCGCGCGTAGCATAAATCAGCACATTTCCGCGCTCAAGCAGATGTTCAAATACGCAGTCCAGCACGATATTATTAGCGACGACATTTTCTTGGACTTCAAATTTCCCAAACTACCACACCATCTTCCCCAGGTGCTTTCGATCGCCGAGATGCAGAAGTTGCTCGACGAGATGGCGCACTACGATGACGTCCATAGCGTTGCGGAATTGGCGTTGCTGGAGGTGCTCTACGCGTCGGGCGCACGGGTTTCTGAGGCCTGCGCACTGACCCCGAGTAGCATTAAGGATTTTGGTGACTATAAAGTGCTACAAGTTGTCGGCAAGGGGAACAAAGAGCGTATCATACCGTTAAACACGCGAGCGGTTACCGCACTAGAGAAGTATCTTGATGTTTCACGCCCAGTGTTGCTGAAGAGGTGCAAAATTAGGCCTTCTGATGCCATTTTTCTTAACCGTCGAGGGCAACAACTCAGTAGGCAGAGTTCTTGGCAGATTGTGAAGGACTGGTGCGCAAAGATTATCGAGCGCAATGACATCACTCCGCACACTTTCCGACACAGTTTTGCAACACATCTTCTTGAAGGAGGCGCTGATATACGCAGTGTGCAGGAACTTCTCGGCCACGTCTCGATTAACACCACGCAGATTTACACCCACATCTCACGCGAACATCTACGGCAAGTCTACGACGAGGCATTTCCGCGCAAATAGTTCAAAAGACCGCTAGTGAAACCAGTACTGATGCCAGTGTGCAGAAAAACGCCGTCGCTATAAGCTTGCGTGGCGCCCCCTTATTCTTCACGCCATCGATGACAAGCGCAGACAGGCTCGAAAAGCCACCACAAAACCCTGCCATTAGTGCTGATTGTATTACGTTTGACAAGTGTGACTCCTCGAACATCCCGAAGTGCAGTGGAAAAACGAAGAACATTATTAAGACGCTCGCTGCCATATTGATCCCGAAGAGTGCCACCGTTTTGTTGAACTTAACCTGCTGTAAAATGAAGAGGCGTAGGACAACACCCACTCCACCAGCGAAAATCGTGAGCACGAATGTAAGCGATGTAAAGGTGAAAAAGTCGTAGTCGAGTATAGTGTCTCCCGAAGGCAGGTGAGTAGTGAAAAATCTGACGAGGCAGTAGACTAGAAAAAGTGCTATAATAGTGATGCCGAAGAGTGAAATGCCACCTATTGCTGGGTGCTTAATTTTGTCGAGCAGAACTGAACAGCGCTGCTCAATGTGTTTGTGCGTGCCGAACCTATAGCCGAGCCTGCAGGCAAGGAAGCAGCCGTAGTAGTTTAGTAGTAGTATGAGGAACCCGATGGTAAGTATTCCTGCTGGCGTGATGAAGAAGTTGGTGTTCAAATACTCCTCCAAGAACGTGGCCACGGTATAAAGGTTTTGAAAGTGTCCAACTTGCATACTGACTGCTGAAACCGTAGAGACCCCCCCAAGAAACCCACCGACTAAGAACATATTGTGCTTTGTCTGGAGATTAAGCGCAAGTGTAAGTCCAGCGAGGCACCCTGCCAGAATGTTGACCATAAGCGTGGGTAGAATTGCGACGCTGTAGTCTCCTTGCACGGCAGAAGCGGGGGTTAGAATGATGCGCAGTGCTACACCTAATATGCCACCTAGGAACCCGAACCGCAGAATACTACTCCACTGTCACGCTCTTCGCGAGGTTTCTCGGCTGGTCAACGTCAAGCCCCTTCGCCGTCGCTAGCGCGTATGCAAAAATCTGCAGGGGCACAACGTCTAGCAGGGGTGCCAGTAGCGAAGGACATTTCGGACGCTTGAACACTATGTCGGCATGCTCAATCGCAGTGGTATCACCCTCTTCTGCAATTGCAAAAACACGCGCGCCACGTGCCTTGACTTCTTGGATGTTGGAAATCACCTTTGAGTGCAGTTCTGGACGGTCGAGAGGCGGTAGTATCACAAAAACTGGTAGGTCCTCCTGGATTAGCGCAATCGGCCCATGCTTCAGCTCACCCGCAGCAAACCCTTCAGCGTGAATATATGCCAGTTCCTTGAGCTTTAACGCGCCTTCAAGTGCCACAGGATAACCGACATGGCGACCAAGAAATAGGACAGACTCAACGTCACTGTAATAGTCTGCAAGCCGAGTTATTGAGTCGAACTGATCAACCAGCATTTGCACCTTTTCTGGGATTTCATCGAGCTCGTCAAGCACATTTTGTACCTCGTCATTATACATATTACCCCGTATCGACGCCAGATAGAGCCCGATAATGTAGGACGCAGTGATCTGGGCAACAAACGCCTTCGTCGAGGCAACTGCGACCTCTGGACCAGCGTGCGTATAAAGTGTTGCATCAGATTCACGGGGGAGTGCGGCACCTTGAGAATTGCATATCGATATTGTCTGCGCGCCCTGCTCCTTTGCGTGTCGAACTGCCATAATAGTGTCCATAGTTTCACCAGACTGCGAGATTGATATAACCAGCGACTTAGCGTTCACGATTGGGTCACGATACCGAAACTCGTGGGCAAGTTCCACCTCAACAGGGATGCGGCACCAGTGTTCAATTGCATATTTCGTCACGAACCCAGCGTAACTCGCGGTCCCACACGCCACAATGATGATCTTGTCTATTTTCCGCATATTCTGGGCAAAAGTCTCCTCATCGACATTCATCTCGTCTAGTTTCAAACGCTTAGTGGATGGGTCAATGCGCCCGAGAAGAGTGTCGGCTATTGCACGCGGTTCCTCCCGTATCTCCTTCTCCATGAACGTTCGGTAGCCACCTTTTGACGCGAGTGCTGCATCCCAATTCACCTCGAACTTTTCACCAATTTGCGGCACGCCATCGAAGTCTATAATGTCAATGCTCTCAGGGGTAATCGTCACAATCTGGTCTTGTCCTAGCGCAATCGCCTGGTTAGTGTATTCAATAAATGCTGCCACATCCGAGCCCAAGAAATTCATACCATCACCGACACCTACAACTAGCGGAGAATCATGCCTCGCGCCGACTACTACCTCTGGATTAAGCGCATCAATCGCGAGGAGAGTGAAGGTCCCCGAGAAAAGCACTGCAATTCTGCGCATGGCTTCAGTTAGATCACAGGTGTACTTCGCTTCTGCTGCTGACTCCGCCTCAATGCGACCGAGTTCACGACGTAAAAGATGTGCAGCGACCTCTGTGTCAGTGCTCGAGCTGAAATTGATGCCCTCGGATTCTAGCTCGTCACGCAGACTGTTGGCGTTCTCAATGATACCGTTGTGGATGAGCGCTATCCTATTGTCGTTCGAGACGTGCGGATGTGCATTTATATCGTTCGGCTTACCGTGCGTTGCCCACCGGGTGTGTGCGATTGCTACAGACGCGGGGAGTGTCGGGTGCTGGCGTATCTCTTCCTCCAGATTATCAAGCCGCCCTGCCTTTTTTCTCACCTGCGTCTTAAAGCCTGGGATGGCTATTGTGTTCTCGAGTTGAGCATCAGTTGCGAACCCAGCACTGCCAGCAAGTGCCACACCAGCGGAGTCATAACCGCGGTATTCTAGGCGCTTGAGCCCGTGTAGGCACACTTCTAAAGGGAAATTATCGGCAACATTCTTCTGCTGCACAAACCCAACAATTCCACACACATATCTCAGTATAGCAGAAACCGCCGTCGTGAGGTTCCACTGTCATCCTTGGGCTTCCGTACTGTCATCCTTGGGGCACACTAACCCCTCATGTCATCCTTGGGCTTGTCCCGAGGATCCACACCCCGCCACTCAGTCCGCCAGTAATGGATTCTCGGCATAAAGCCAAGAATGACAAATCGTGCTATACTGATGGAATATGTTAAAACCGTTGCTTCGAGTGTATAGTGCCTGGTATTCCTGGGCCGTTACTCTTTTCGTTATGGTGTTTTTCATGTATATACTGTCAGTTGCCCAGATTTGGGAGAACTATATTGGCGTGTTGCTGACCCCAAACCTAGGCTTCGCTGACAAGTTCGAAACGTTTCTGGAGCCGTTCAGTGCACTTTTTATGCCCGAAGTTGAAACACCGCTGCAGGCAGTCTTGATTATCGTTGTTTCAGTACTACAGGGTGTTGTCGTGAACCTGATGCTCTATATGAAAGTGTTCAAGAAGAAAGAGCTCGAGGCTAAGGCAACCTGCAAAATAGGCGCTTCGACTGCGGTGAGTGACGGGGTTGGTGCCGTAATATCATTTTTCGGAGTGGGCTGCGTGCCTTGTAAGACCGCACTGATTTCGCCGCTGATGTCAATATTCTTCGCTGGGTCAGTGTCAGTTTTTGCGCAGACGGCAATTATGATAGCAATACTCCTCATAGCAGTGTTATTAAGCGTCTACTCGGTGCTGAAAATGCTCAATCAGTTGAGGAGTGTTACACAAGACAAGGTTACGTCGGTAAGTAGTAAAAATAAGGAGGAAAATGTCGGATAAGTTGTTCAAAGGCCTAATAGTTGGCATCGTTGCCGTAGTGTTAATATGCGTCGGTGTCGTAGTAGCCGTAAATCTGAGTTCATCAAACAAGGGGAGTAGCACTAATTCAACGCAACAAGCTGAGGACCCAGGAAAAAAAGTAGACGCCACGAAATTACAAGTTCTTGACGCGAACAAAATCTGGAACAAGGGTGCATTTATGGGCAATGAGTCGGCACAACATAAGTTAGTGGTCTATGGTGACCTGTTTTGCCCTTACTGCCGCAAAGCGTATGAAGCAATTCAGCAGAATCTCGACGACTTCAAGAACAACTATATCACGCCAA
The DNA here is from genome assembly GCA_031273495.1 of Candidatus Ancillula kalotermitis. Taxonomy (GTDB): domain Bacteria; phylum Actinomycetota; class Actinomycetes; order Actinomycetales; family Bifidobacteriaceae; genus Ancillula; species Ancillula kalotermitis. Next base: position 6,979 of record JAISRT010000054.1, read on the forward strand.
ACAAGCTGAGTTATGAGGTTAGGGTGACTGATCTACTTTCTACACCTTCCGACCCGATTGAGAACTATAATTCTACAACTGGTGGCGAAGTTGTGCATTGCGCAATGGTTCAAGACAAGTTCTGGGACTATTACACCGCGATTGAAGACAAGATTTATAATGATTATTACGTCAAGGGGCTAGGTGATCGGCATTACGACCGCAACGGAGGTGACCCTGACTGGAAAGAGCATCAACTACCGAAGCTCGAGACATCCTATTTCACTGACGTCGCTAAAACCGTCCCAGGAATCGACATCGACAAGATGAACAAATGTATCCAGGACGGCACGGGGATGAAGAGCCTGAAGCAGTATTCCAAGTCGGCATCGAAAGCGGGTGCGACCAGTTTCCCATCCTTCTTCGTAGACGGTAAGCAGTCCAAAGAGTTATACAACATCAACAATACCTACGACTACGCTTCATTCTACAGTGGCATCAAGAAAGGACTAGCAGTGAAGAATGTGCTCTAGCCCACCGCTTCTGAGGTTACTTTTCGCCGTGTGCAACACTAATTTAACAACTGGGGGCTGTTGTGCTACACTATAGAAGTATCAATCTGTAACAAAAGGAGTCAAGATGAACAAATGTGCTCGTGCGCTGTCTGTAATGTCCGTAATGATGGTTCTAACCGCTGGAGTGTTGTTTTCTGGGGGCGCTAATGCGAATGCACTTTTCGGTGACAAGTTCTACGGCGAACAGTCGGTGGCATCGAAAGCCGTCAAGTCGGAGCAGTTTAACGTCGGGGAGACTATACTATTCGGACGCGACCCACTAAACGGCTGGAACGCAATTCACTTTAACGTTGCCTCGAAGACTGCGAACACTGTAACTCTAATCGAGGCGGGGTATCTCGGGAAGAATGCTACAAATCTACCACTGAACTACCTCTCAAGCGAGTTCCTAGATGGTTTCACACCAGTTGAGAAGTCCGCTATTTTGTCGGCCCGCAACGCTAGTCAGTGCCCAGTGCATGTGCAGGCGCAGTTAGTTATCGACCTGAACAAAGTGTTATTCCGCAAGCCGTCCAACCTTGGATACCGCCTAGTTATCGAGGACACCACGCCGAAGTCGCCTACACTTGACGCTGCATTTGCATCTTGGAACGGTCACATTAAGGGTGGCGAGGAGAAGAACTTCGCGGTGAGCTCAAATGTTGGTATCGACCTTGAGGAGCATTATTCCGCAATTGTGTTGGACTCTCGTGGGAACATTGTGTCGCATGAGGATCTTGGGCATGGTGGCTTGATTTCAATTCATGGTCCATATACTTCACCTGGTGTTTATACGCTAAAAATCTTCACGGAGAAGGAAGGAAACTCTACTGCAAAAGAAGCCTATGTTACTGACTACGCGTCACCTTATGCTACTTGGGTTTCTAAAACCATCACGTTAAGCTACTAGAAGTATACCCACGGTCATCCTTTGGGGTACAACACCCCGCTGTCATCCTTGGGCTTCCGTATTGTCATCCTTGGGCTTGTCCCGAGGATCTCGCTAATCGCTCGATTTTCTGCGTTTGTCGCCAAAAATATACAACAAGTTGTCCATTGTGGCTCGTAAACTTGAAAATCCACTAACACACCACGCCAATGGATCTTCGGCATAAAGCCAAAGATGACAGAGGACCAACGAGCCTGACAAAGATGACACATTAATCCACGCCTGCCCTTGGTTTTATGCCGCGCCAACTCGATGTGAACTGCGCTTGATGTTGTGCTATAATTGTGATAGTGAACGCTAGTAATGGTTTTTTTGGGCATGTCATCACCGCAATGGTGACTCCGATGATGTTGAACGCCGCCGCGACGAAGCCCTGTGCGCAAGACGACCTGTTTAACGCTGTTGACATTGACTATGAGTGTGCTGAGAAACTTGCCGTGCACCTTGTAAATCAAGGCTCTGATGCGCTGGTCATCTCGGGAACTACTGGTGAGGCACCCGTGACCCACCTAGACGAAAAAGGACTACTCATCCGCAGAGTGCGCACTGCGCTGGAGAAAGCATTTCCCGGCCGTAGGGTTCCACTGATCGGTGGCGTTGGTTCAAATGACACTGCGCACGTTCTCGCTAACATTAAGGTCGCCGTTGACGCAGGTGTTGACGCATTGCTTATCGTGACGCCATACTACTCCCGCCCAAGTCAACACAGTATGCAGGCGCACTTCGAAAATATTGCCAAAGCCACTGACCTGCCGATTATTCTTTACGACGTGCCGGGGCGCTCTGGTGTGAAAATTGCCCCCAAAACTTATCTTGCACTTGCTGGTATACCTAATGTGGTCGCGATTAAAGACGCTACTGGTGATGTATTCTCAGCGCTTAAGACTCTGACCTGCTGCAATGAGAAGCGTTCTGCACTTGGACTGCCTGATTTGACGTTGTATTCTGGTGACGATGGCTTGCTCTTGCCGTTTCTATCAGTGGGCGCCAGTGGAATTATTTCTGTCGCATCACATCTCGTCAGCTCAGGGTTCAAGGAGAGTATTTCTGCCTGGAATGAGGGGGACACCGCACGAGCACTCGATGAATTCAGGAAGTGTGTATGGGCTGTGGACTTGCTTAACGGTGCGGGTCAGCAGGCGGCAGCGACTAAGGCAGCGCTCTTTGCCCAAGGTCTGCTCGGACAAAATGTTATGCGCCTACCCAACTGTGCATTTTCCGGTGACGAGTATGCTACAATAGCAGATAAGGTTCACGAGAATATAGGAGGTGCTCTAAACAATAAGTAGAATGTTTGAAGGTCTGTCGATGGAGTTAAAAAACCCACCGCCGTTAAGTCTTGGCACCCTGCGCGTTATACCGCTCGGAGGGCTTGGTGAAGTCGGGCGGAATTGCACAGTGCTCGAGATGATTGACCCAATTCCACAGGGCTACTCTCGGTTGATGTTGCTCGATTGCGGGGTGCTTTTCCCTGGCGACGACGAGCCTGGGGTGGACCTGCTTCTACCAGATTTCACGTATTTACACGACAAGCTCGACCGTATTGAAGCGATTTACATCACCCACGGGCACGAGGACCATATCGGCGCGATTCCATTTCTACTCAAACTACGCCCTGACATCCCACTAGTTGGGTCGCGGTTTAGCCTGGCGTTAATTAAAAAGAAGCTTGAGCAGCACCGTATCACCCCCGTTACGTTTGAGGTGAACCCTGGCGATGAGTTACGTTTCGGGCCCTTTTTGCTCAACTTCCTGCCAGTTAACCACTCGATTCCAGATGCTCTTGCGGTTTTCGTGCGCACATCTGCTGGTAATGTTCTGGACACTGGTGACTTCAAAATGGACCAGACCCCACTCGACGGCAAGTTGACGGATTTGAAGAGGTTTACAGACGCGTCGCGAGTCGGTGTTGACCTATTTATGGTGGACTCCACGAATGCGATGAACCCAGGTTTCGTGCCATCTGAGGCGGTAGTCGAGGCAGAGTTGAACAAGATTTTCGCGGGCATCACTACGGGCATAGTGTTTGCGACCACTTTTGCCTCACATATCCACCGGGTTGCCGAGCTTTGCCACGCTGCGATGAAGAATAACCGGAAGATTGCGCTGCTCGGACGCAGTATGCTGAATAATGTTGCAATTGCACAGGAGTTGAAGATGCTTGACGTGCCTGAAGGTGCCTTCGTTGACTTGAAAGATGTGCCGTCACTCCCACCCGAACGCGTTTGTATAATTTGCACCGGGTCGCAAGGTGAAAGTATGGCAGCGTTGAGTCGAATGGCACGCCGAGAACACCCTACTGTCAATATCAACCCAGAAGACACGGTAGTGATGGCGTCGTCTACTATACCAGGCAACGAGAAAGTTATCACCGCGATGCTAAACAATATTGAGGAGATTGGTGCGAAGGTTTTCGATGCCAGAAGGTTCAAAGTTCACTGCTCAGGGCATGCTAACGAGGGCGAGTTGATGTATATTTATAATGTGGTTGAGCCGCGTAATGTTTTGCCGATCCACGGCGAGGTGCGGCACTTGAAAGCGAATGCGAGGATTGCTAACCGCAGCGGAGTGAACGAGAATAACATACCAGTAGTGCAAAGTGGCGGCGTTATCGACTTGGCAAATGGGCACGCGAAAGTTGTCGGACGCATTGAGAACGGGTATCTCTTTGTTGACGGGCGCGAAGTTGGAAGCGTTACGCAGCGTGACCTTGAGCAGCGACTCATTTTGAGCCAGGAGGGTTTTGTCGCGGTCTCTACTGGCGTTGACGTTAAGAACCGGAAAGTCGTCAGCTATCCGAAAGTGATTGCGCGTGCCATTGCTGAGGATGACTCTGTTTTCGGACCACTGGCACACAAGGTCCACAAAGCCTTGACTACTGCGATGAATGACGAGGGCATGACGAATACTGATGCACTAGCGAAAGTTGTTAAGCGCGTCGCGGCTGGGTTTATCTCCCGTGAGCTCCACAGACGGCCGATGATACTGCCGATAGTGCACAAGAAGTAGCGTACGCCTCTAAAAAAATCGACACTCCAACAAGGGGCCATTCGCAAAAAATGTTATTCCATTAAGGGGCTAGTCGCAAAAAAATGTTACTCCATTAAGGGGCCACGGCCCCCCACCACCCAAGGCCAGTGTAGCACAAAGTGGTGGCAAAATGGTGTCAAGTGTGCGCTGTGGTTAATAAGTGCCGACTTTATGTTTGGACGCGTCCTCAAAAAAACTACACCATTAAGGGGTCAAGGGCCCCCGCCGCCTTGGGCTTGTCCCACGCTGCACTGGATCCACTAACACACCACGCCAATGGATCTTCGGCATAAAGCCAAAGATGACAGAGGACCGACGAGCCCGACAAGGATGACGCTCCACCCTACCCTGTCACCCTTGTGCCACCCCCCCCGCCGCCCTTGGGCTTGTCCCACGCTGCACTGGATCCACCTGTCGACCTCACCGCGAGTTCAAGTGCCAGAGAAATTAGCGTAGATTTGTGCTACACTGGTTATAATGCTAGTTCTTGCCTCCACGCCGATAGGAAACATCGACGACAGTTCCGCGCGCCTCAAGCAGTGGTTACTCAGCGCAGACTTCATCGCTGCTGAGGACACCCGAAACACTCTCAAGCTCGCTGCGCGTCTCGGACTTAAAATTACTGCAGAAGTGCTTAGCGTGCATGACCATAACGAAGCAGAACGCCTTGACCTGCTGCTCAAGAAACTTCAAGAGGGTCAAAACGTCCTGCTAGTTTCCGATGCGGGCACACCGCTAATCAATGACCCCGGCTTCAAACTTGTTCAGATAGTTATCCAAAATGGCATCCAAGTCAGCACGTTGCCCGGACCCTCGGCACCTATCACAGCCCTGGTGTTGTCAGGCCTGCCCGTGCACAAATTTTGCTACGAAGGGTTCCTGCCACCGAAGAGTGGAAGTAGAATCAACGCCTTGCGCAGGCTAGAAAATGAGCCCAGAACAATGGTTTTCCTCGAGTCGAAGCACAGGGTTGCAAAAACATTACGGGATATGGCAGAAGTGTTCGGTGAAGCGCGTAGAGCCGCGGTGTGCAGGGAGTTAACTAAAGAACATGAAGAAGTTTTGCGTGGTAGTTTAGGCGAATTAGTAGAGGTCACCCAGGCACGGGAGTTAAAAGGTGAAATGTGTGTGGTCGTCGGCGGCGTGGGTCAAGTGTGATGATAAGGGTGGTTCGTGAAGATGGCCTGAGACCTGTAGATTTGCTCAACTAGAATTAACCTGACGATTTCGTGCGGAAGAACTAGGCGTGAGAGTGAAAGTGTGAAGTTCGCCCGGCTGAAAACCGCATCTGAGACTCCGTAGGCGCCACCGATTATTAGGGTCGTGTGCGGGTGTTTGACTAGCGTGTCCTTGAAACTGAAGTTGTCCAGTTGCTCACCTCGCTCGTCAAGCAGTATGACAAATTCGTTTGCATTAACATTCTTCAAGATTTGGTTGCCCTCTTGGTTCTTGTCGGAATACGGCACAGACTTGATGTTCAAGTTAAACGGAGACTTGAGGCGCTTTATGTAGTTCGCAATATGAGTTTCATAGTCGGTAGTTTTCCCGACCGCGATAAGCTTAATTGACATTTCATACAGTTTAGCACATTGGGCCCTGCGAATGAAGTTAAATAAGGTCAAACTCGCTTGCGAGTTTGGCAATTGGCGGAAGGAGAGCTCGAGAGGAGAGCGCAGCGGTTCTTCCTCTCGAAGTTAAATCTGTTATGAATAGCACTTACTGAATTCGCCGCATTTGGTTCGATCGCTCCGCGCTCTCATTACGCCCCTCGCACAGGCTTCGCCAGTGCTCAAACACACTTCGCTCGCTTTTCGCC
>JAISRT010000039.1 GCA_031273495.1 Candidatus Ancillula kalotermitis
TCTATACACGACATACACAATATTATTATAGCATAACTGTTTGCCAAAGTTAAGCATTTAACGCCGTACTTACTGGGGTCATTGTGAAAAGTAAGCTAAATGAAGTGTCAAAGTCGGGACAAGCCCAAGGATGACAATAGAGGGAGCAGTGTGCCCGAGTATGACAGGAGACGTCAAAGCCAAGGATGACATGAGGGGCGCGGGGTGTGCGCGGGCGGGTGAGGATGTGCTACACTAGAGCAATATGCGCAAAATTGACATTTACGACACGACACTGCGAGACGGTGCCCAGCAACAGGGCGTCAACTTTTCAGTGCAAGACAAACTGCAAATTGCAGAGCTCCTTCAAGGCTTCGGCGTGACATTCATCGAGGGCGGATGGCCCGGTGCAATACTCAAGGACACGAGCTTTTTCCAGCAGGCAAGTGCAACATTCTCAGAGAAGTTGACTGCATTCGGGGCAACGAGGAAGCCCAATGTTAGAGTTGAAGATGACGCACAAGTCCAGGCACTGCTCGATTCTGGTACAAAAACTGTATGCGTAGTTGCTAAATCCGATGCACGCCACATTTCGGAGGCACTGCGAACAACTGTGGACGAGAACTTGAAGATGACAAGTGAGACTGTGGATGCAATAGTAAAATCCGACAAGGTAGCGTTCGTGGATGCCGAGCACTTTTTCGATGGGTTCAGGCACTCCCCCGACGTCGCAGTTGAAGTGGTCGCCGCAGCGTTCAAGGCGGGTGCAAAATGCGTGATCTTGTGTGACACCAATGGCGGAAGCCTACCGTCTGAGATTGGCGCCACGGTTGCAGAAACAATTCGTGCACTTGAACAAAAATACAACATCAAGGTCTCGGACTCTGCAGAAGATGATGCGCAGTATCTAGGCATACACGCGCATAACGATACTGGGTGTGCAGTGGCTAACTCGATCGAGGCAGTCAAGGCGGGTGTGGCTCACGTTCAGGGGACAATAAACGAGTTCGGAGAGCGCACTGGCAACGCTAACTTGCTGACAGTGATAGCAAATCTTCAACTCAAACTCGGCATAGACTGCGTGCCCAACTTGGAAAAGGCCTACAACCTCGCGCATGATGTAGCAGAAATAGCCAATGTGAACATCAATCAACGGCAACCCTATGTGGGTGATATTGCATTTGCACACAAAGCGGGGCTACACGCGTCGGCAATCAAAGTCAACCCTGACCTGTATCAGCACATCTCCCCGGATCTCGTAGGCAACGACCTGCGTATGATAATATCAGAGATGGCAGGCAAGTCGTCAATAGCGCTAAAGGCCGACGAACTTGGGTTCAATTTGAAGGACACCCCCGAAGTGATGGAAAGACTGACCGAGCGGGTGAAAGCGCTTGAGGCGGGTGGCTACGCGTTCGACATGGCAGATGCATCCTTCGAGTTGTTGCTTCGCGAAGAGCTTAACCTGAAGCCAAAATACTTCAACGTCGAGTCGTGGCGCACAATATCTGAACGGCAAGGCCCGCGTGGCACCGAGGCATTGAGTGAGGCGACCGTCAAGTTAACCTACAACGATAAGCGAGTCATAGCGACTGGTGAAGGAAACGGTCCAGTCAATGCGTTAGATGAGGCATTGCGCCAGGCAATCAGTGACTTTTACCCTCAAGTGAGGAATTTCGTGCTTAAAGATTACCGAGTCCGCTTGCTCGACACCTCTTCTGGGACAGACTCAATTACTCGGGTGTTGATAACCTGCTATAATAGTGATACGAATAAATCTTGGTCAACCGTTGGCGTTGGCGGCAACATTGTCGAGTCCTCTTGGGAGGCACTCACAGACTGCTATATTTATGGACTGATTCAATTGGGGGTAGTTAATGGCTAGAAGAGCATCAAACATGGTGAGTTTTGTTGAGAACTACGTCAGCAAGCCAGGAAAGCCTTATCCGTTAGGTTCCACATTCGACGGCATTGGCACTAATTTCGCAGTATTCTCGGACGTGGCATCAAAGGTTGAGCTGTGCATTTTTGACCAGCGTGGTAAAGAAGTGCGGCTGAACGTTACCCAGTGCGATAATTTCGTCTGGCATATCTATATCGAGCCACTCCCACCAGGGACGCGCTACGGCTACCGTGTCTACGGACCGAATGACGAGTATGGCAACAAGTGTAATGAGTCCAAACTACTGCTTGACCCGTATGCGAAGGCAATTTCGGGGATGATTGACGGCGACGAGTCCCTGTATGACTACTATTTTGACGCCAAGAAGGAGGGTGAGCTCAACAAACTTGATTCCGCTGCCCACACTATGAAGTCAGTGGTGATATCGCCCTATTTCGACTGGGAAAACGACGCACGGCCAGAGTATGAGTATTCTGGCACAGTGATTTACGAGGCACACGTGAAGGGTATGACTATGCAGCACCCGAAAATCCCCAAACATCTGCGCGGTCGGTATCTTGGGCTTGCACACCCCGATATGGTTGAGTATTTCAAAAACCTCGGAGTGACCGCAATCGAATTGATGCCTATTCACCAGTTCGTTAACGACCCCAGCCTCGTGGAGAAGAACTTGAGTAATTACTGGGGCTACAACACTATCGGGTTCTTCGCGCCGCACAATGGTTACGCTTCTGGTGACGGTGGCGAGCAAGTTTCCGAGTTCAAGCAGATGGTGAAAATACTGCACAAGAACGATATTGAGGTCATAATAGACGTCGTATACAATCACACTGCAGAAGGTAATCACAAGGGGCCGACACTCAGTTTCAAAGGGCTCGACAATAACAACTACTACCGCCTAGTCGAGGACAATAAGAACTACTACTTCGACACAACAGGGACTGGAAACTCACTCAAAATGAACTCTCCGCACACTTTACAGCTCATTATGGACAGCTTGAGATATTGGGTGCAGGAAATGCATGTCGACGGTTTCCGCTTCGACCTCGCTGCCACACTAGCGCGCCAGTTTCACGATGTGGACAAACTCAGTGCGTTCTTCGATATTATACACCAGGACCCAATTATATCGCAAGTCAAGCTGATTGCGGAGCCCTGGGACTTGGGCGACGGTGGGTATCAAGTTGGCGGGTTCCCGAACCTCTGGTCTGAGTGGAACGGGCGTTACCGTGACTCGATCCGTGACTTCTGGCGGAGTGAAGATGGCTCGTTGAATGAGTTCACGACTAGGATTACGGGCTCATCGGACCTTTATGAGTATTCTGGTCGTAAACCTGTCGCCTCAGTCAATTTCGTCACTGCCCACGATGGGTTCACTATGCACGATTTGGTCAGTTATAATGACAAGCACAATGAGGCAAACGGTGAGGGCAACGCCGACGGGGAGACGCACAACCGCTCGTGGAACTGCGGGAAAGAGGGTGAAACTGACGACTTGCAAATAAGGAACTTACGGACACGCCAGATGAAGAACTTTATGTGTTCACTCTTCCTCTCGCTCGGCATCCCGATGATTGCACACGGTGACGAGATTATGCGTACTCAGCACGGTAATAACAATGTTTATTGCCAGGACAATGCGCTCGCGTGGGTCGACTGGAACCTCAACGAAGAGCAAAAAGAGATGCTCGATTTCACCTCGAAGCTGATCAAATACCGTCTGCGCCACCCAGTCTTGCATCGTTCGAACTACTTCTCTAGTCAAGGTGAAGCGGTCTGGTTTAGTCACCAAGCCAAGGCGATGAGTGCTGACGACTGGAGCAACTTCTTCGCGAAGACTATTATGCTATACTTAGATGGTACCAAGATGAATTCCATTGACGAACATGGAACCCCAGTTGTTGATGACTCGTTCTTGATAGTGTTCAACGGGCATTACGAAGAGATGACCTTCAGATTGCCACGCATTGACGATGTTAAGGAGTATGAGTTGGTGATCGACACTATGCTCGGAACTGACGCTTTTATAGATGACGATGAACGCTTCCCAGTGCTCCCAGAAAACGAGATTATCGTGGCAGCAAGGTCAATCAGGATGTATAAGGCGATAAACACGCAACAAGCGTCCCATAACTAGAGGTCCGCAGTGTCAAAGAGTGAGCAGCACGTTTTCCCAGAGAACCGCATCCCGCAGCCAGGGTTCTCAATACCGTCGTCTACCTACCGCATCCAGCTGAACTCGAACTTTAATTTTGACGACTGCATCGAAATAGTGCCGTATCTTGAGGAGTTAGGGGTCTCGCACCTATACCTTAGCCCGATTCTGCAGGCGACGCCTGGCTCGAAACATGGCTATGACGTAATCAACCACAGTAAGATCTCGGATGACCTAGGTGGCATTGACAAGTTCCTCAAACTCTCTAAAATCGTGAAGCAGCACAAAATGGGCATAATTGTCGACATTGTCCCTAACCATATGGCAATACCGAAGGAAACGTGGCTTAATCTTCAACTTTGGGATGTCCTGCTATTTGGTGCCGAGAGCAAATATAAGCACTGGTTTGACATCGACTTCTCGCGTGATGATCCACGAATCGTTTTACCCATTCTTGAGGACCCGATAATCGACTCGGTAGAAAAGTTCCGCGTGGAGATTGCTAACTTTAACGGTGAAGATTTGCACGTGTTGAAGTACAATGAGTTTGTATTCCCCTTGCGTGACGGCACATACAACCTTCCGATAGAAGAGCTTCTTGAGCAGCAGAACTATAAACTAGCGTATTGGAAGTCCTCGAATGACAGCATTAACTACCGCCGTTTTTTCGACATTCAGGCACTCATCGCGTTAAAAATGGACAATTGGGATGTATTCTACTCGACGCACAAACTGATAATAAACCTCGTAAAAGATGGCATAATCGATGGCTTGCGCATTGACCACCCCGATGGCTTAGCGAACCCGAAGATGTATTTAGACTGGATCAATTCGTCAACTGGTGGGTGTTGGAATGTTGTCGAGAAGATTCTGCGCCCGACAGAGCTCATCGAAGAGGACTGGAAGACTTGCGGGACGACGGGCTACAAGTCAATGAATATGATTTACCACAGCCTGCTGAACCCTTATGGTCAGGGCGTATTACGGCAAATTGCGTATTCGGCAGCGGAACAACAGGTGGGGCTCAAGAATGTCATACAACCACTTGACACTGCGATGCTGGGCAACTTTGACATCAACTCCCTAAGTGACGTTATGTTCAACTCTAAACGTCAAGTCATCAGGTCGGTTCTGTACCCCGATTTTGTCCGACTGCTTCACGATGTCCTGCAAATAATCAATCTGGACCTGCGCTTTCAAGACTTCTCGGAGCGCAATGTTGAAGTCTGCCTTGAGTCGCTCCTGCTGAACTTTCCGAACTACAGGCCGTATATTAGCCTCGGGAAGCGCATATCTACCGCAGTGTTCAACGCTCTGGAGGAAACAAAGACGCGCTCGTTAAAGAGCATTCACAGTGACTTGTCGTCCACTTTGGACTTCATTTTCGACCTACTAGTTGCATCAAATGACCTAGATGACTGCGCCGTCGGGGGTGTAAAGAGCAAGAATCAGGAGCTCGCAAAGTATATATTTGAGAGAAGTCAAAGTGACGAGCGGTTCGCACGGCTTCGGCAACGCTTCATCAACAATTTCTCCCAGATTTTGTCATCAATCAGCGCAAAGGGCATTGAGGACACATTTTACTACCGTTTTTCTCCGCTTGTTTCGTTGATGGAGATTGGTGGCGACCCATACATCTATTCGCGTTCAATTCAGACCTTCCACAACTTCTGCACTGATGTTCAGCTGAATTCGCCCTACACTATGACTTCCCTTTCGACCCATGATAGTAAACGTAGCGAAGATGTCAGGGCAATTCTACTGGTGATTTCTGAGAACGTCGACCGTTGGGAAGCGCTACTTTCTCGGGTGCGCAGTGTTTCTAACCAGTTTCGTACACCCTACATCGACCAGAATATAGAGAACCACATCTGGCAGATTATATTGGGAACTTGGCGTTTCTCGGATGACGGTGGCGAACCCATCGAATTCACTAGGCTAGAAAAGTACCTGATAAAGGTTATGCGCGAGGCAAAGATATTTACCACTTGGAACTACGTTCACACAGTGTATGAAGCCGAGATGATCACCTTCTTCCAAAAATGCCTAAACGATGAATGCATTATTGACCTGTTCAAGAGCTTCGTCAAGGACAACTACCGTTTCATTAGGTCCGCAATACTGACCCAAAAAGCACTCCAACTACTGATGCCTGGTGTTCCTGACCTGTATCAAGGCTCAGAGCTAGTGTTACAGACCCTTGTAGACCCCGACAATCGCCGTAATATCGACTACACTGACCGAATTAAACGACTAGGCGATGTGCAGGAGAATGTGTTTTCTGACCTGTCAAACAGCCTGCACAATGAGAAAATGCTCATCACTCACTTAGCGTTGAAGATGCGTAAAGTGCACTATAATGCGTTCTCTTCTGCGTCGAGTTCATATCAACCACTCCCCTCCTCGACTGACTGCTGCCTAGGGTTCTCGCGGCTTGAGAACGGCAACCAACGTGTAGTCTGCCTAGTCGAGCGCTATAGTGGTTCCCTTGAGCGGCACGCTGCGTGGAGTGACCATACTGTGAGCCTTCCGAGCAATAATAACGAGTCAATACTCTGGCACAATGTGTTAACTGACGAGTATTTTAAGCCAGGTAATGTGAAGTTGAGCCGAATTTTTGCGCAGTATCCCGTGGCTATTTTAGAATACGTCCACCAGAAGACGAAGAAGAACTACCTTGAGGTCTGGGCGCCCTTTGCGAAAAATGTTACCTGCTCAGTGGCGAAACCCAAATCGTATGCTAACACTATGGACTGGCAAAGCATCAAGAGCACTGTGAAGTTCAAGACTGTAAAAATGCGTCAAATCCCCGACAAGAAAGGGTGGTGGAGAACGAAGTCTGCAGTTCCGAGCAAGTGTGACTATTTCTTTAATGTTGACCAGAACGAGCAGTTACCGGACCCACGCAGTAAGATGCAACCATTTGGTGTGAACGGTCTGAGCCGCAATATTATACTTGACGATTACACATTTGACGACACATCCTGGTTCGGCAACGACGTGAAAGGGTCAGTGATCTACGAATTGCACATAGGGACTTTCACTGAAGAGGGAACTTTTGGCGCAGCGATGAAAAAGTTGGAATACCTGAAAGAACTTGGCGTTGACATAATAGAAATACTGCCCGTTTCGGTTTTTGACGGGAAGTTCGGGTGGGGTTATGACGGCGTCGACATTTACGCTGTGAATCAAGAATACGGCGGTCCAGTAGAGTTCAAGCGCTTCGTGAATAAAGCACATAACCTCCAGATTGCAGTCTGCCTTGATGTAGTCTATAATCACCTTGGGCCCACTGGTAACTATTTGAACAAGTTCGCTCCGTATTACACCGACAAGCACATCACCTACTGGGGGCCCGGCTTTAATTTTGACGGCGACGAAAGTGAGGGTGTCCGGCAATGGGTTCTAGACTACGCCAAGCGGTGCATAAACGAGTTCAAGATAGACCACCTACGAATTGATGCCACACACGCAATTCACGACGACTCCAACCACCACATTCTGGCAGATTTATCGGCACTGGCGACGAACGAGTCGTTCAAGTCGGGGCGCAAACACACTCTAATCGCAGAGTCGGACGCCAATCAAATAGACCTACTAGCAAGCGTAGAGAACAACGGGAAAGGCTTTGAAACTGTGTGGGCGGATGACTTCCACCACGCGCTGTTCTCGTTCATAACTGGGCAACGTAACGGTTACTACCAGGATTTTGGCGACATCGAGCAGTTGGGGAAAGCGTTGAAACAAGGTTGGGTGTATGACGGCGCAGAGTCAAAGTTCAGAAATGGAATACATGGAACTCCAGTGCCCGACGACTTCGACCTGAGGCGCTTTGTTGTATACTATTCTAACCATGACCAGATCGGCAACCGTCCGTTTGGTGACAGGCCGTCATCTTCGCTGCGCAAGGACCAGATTAAGCAGATGTCAGCGCTAACGATTCTTAGTCCGTTCACGCCAATGCTCTTCATGGGTGAGGAGTTCTCGGCATCGTCGCCGTTCCAATTTTTCGCCGACTACACTGACGACTCGGTTCGTGAAGCCTGCAAAAGAGGGCGGCGTGAAGAGTTCGCAGGGTTCTACTCTGGCTTAGTTGACGGGGATAAACACCTTCCAGACCCACTCGCAGTTGAAACATTTAACAACTCGAAACTGCACTGGGATGAACTGCAAGACGGCGTGCACCAAGAAATGCTCCTCTGGCATAAAGAGCTCATCAAAATCAGGAAGCAATTCATCGGGAAGGAGCCCACGACAAAGCGTGAAGTCAACGTGCGATACATTAAAGACAATGGTTCGTGTGTATTGAGCTATGAGCACTCGTATCTCGCGGTTTTATGCAACTTCCTAGACTTTGAGGCTGAGATTGGTGTTGTCGGGCAAGAAGATGTGCACCCCGAAATCCTGCTGCAGTCCGAAAAGAATAGGCTCTTCGCAAACGGAGTGCTCCGAATGGCACCCCGCTCAGTTACAGTCCTTAAATATTGAGAGACCACCGCCCGTCTTTGTGCTACACTAGAGATATGGAGTTCAAGGAAAAGCGTAGATGTGTTGAGTTTATGACATACATCCCAGAGAGTAATATTATTGACCTGGACGAGGTTTGCAGTTCGCCCCCAGCCAGCCCTACCGACGAGGAGGACGTGGACGCCTAGCACGAGTTCGAGAATCACGGCGCGGAAAGCTCTTCTTCACGACTGCGTCAGTCTTCTTGATTAGCACATCTATCAGAAACTCTTCGCCGAGGAACTGATTAACACTCTTCAAGACCGATGGCTTGTTCGCTAAGAAACTTGCCCCCCAGGAAGCGTCTTCAGGCTTGACATACATAATTCTCTCGTTAAACCCGACAACTTCGAAATGCTCATGCAACCCCGCAGGAAGGATTATTGACCAATTATTCTTCAACTTCGCCTGCTTGATTTTGACATCCCAGTGCTCAGCGATTTTCAGTCCGTTGAATGCTAGTTTTAGCCCGATCGGGTCATGTTTGACCCCTGAACTCCTGTGCTTGACGAAATTACGCGACAGCCCTAGACGAGAAGATGCGGTCACCTTCTTGAAAATCATCTCGGCAAGTTCGAGGTCTGGAGTCATAACTTAATCCGATTATAGCACATTTTCGGAATGTCTTGCACATTCGCCGTAGTTATAATGGTTTGATTAACGCCCTGTATCAGTTTCACTAGTTTCTGTCTCCGTTTCGCATCGAGCCCAGTGAACGCGTCATCAAGCAGAAGTAGTGGCTCAATGTTTTCGAATTTACTGCCCTTTTCGTTGAGAATCTCCCAAACCGCGAGGACAAATGAGATCATCAGGGACCACTTTTCGCCATAACTGCCAGTGCACTTCGCAGGCTCACCGTTAAGAATAAACACTATGTCGTCACCTTTTGCACCCACATTCGTCCATCCGAGTATGCGTTCCTTTTCACGAGTGTTTTCAAGCTCCCTCACAATTTCCTTAATCTCTACATTTGACGGCGTCGTCACCAAATCGACCTGCAATGTTTGTGCCTGCCCTGCGATGGACTTGTAGATCTTGTCAATATGCTTGTTCACGCTCAAGATGAGTTTCTGACGCTTTAATGTGATGTTCTCCGAAAGCGTGGCATACTTCTCATCCCAGTGCTCAATCATGGCTAAGTCATTGCCCTTGAATAGTGTTGCCCTCTGTTTAGTGGTATGGTTAAGTTCCATCAGTATTTTACGATACTTGACGTCATACTGCAAGATGATCGCATCGATAAAGTTACGCCGTATCTTGGGGTCACCGTCTATAATATTGGTCGACTCCGGGCTAAACGCAATCACTTTAAGTGGCAGTGTGTCCGACTTTTTATCCGAGAACGTCACGCTGCCAGAAATCTTCTTGTCGTTCATATTGACCACTTCCATAATACTGAAGTCATCGGCATGAAAGTTCACCAGATTCTTGCGCACTGCTGTCCGAAAACTCGTGCCAAGGCTGAAATAGTATATCGCCTCGAGCAGATTAGTCTTTCCTACACCATTTTGACCCACGATAACATTAACTTTGTCCTTGAACCGAACTACTTTATCGACATGTGAGCGGAAGTTCTGCAGACGCAGTTCTGACAGATATATCATACTGTGCGGATCGGAACTATTACATAGCGATACTCTTTCAATTCGTTACCGTCTTTGTCAATCCCTACAACCTCAACCGGCTTGCTCGGTTCGTCAATCTTGAACTTAACTTTTTCGCATTCAAACTGGGTCATACCGTCTTTAATGTAGCTAGAGTTGAACTTGATTTCCATTTCATCACCAGAATACTCGACTTGCACATCTTCTTTTGCGGACGCATCGTTTTCCTGATTCTCAATCGTCAAGAGATTAGGTGTTAAGCTGAACGTTATCGGATGCGACACATCTGAAAGCACTGACGCTCGGTTGATCGCATCGAGAAGTGCTTTTGTAGGGACTACTGCTGTCGTCTTGTATTCCTCTTTGAAAAGTCCGTCCGTGTTCGGGAACTCCCCTGCAATCAGTGTGGAAATAGTCTGCTTGGTAACAGCATCCACACCAAACTTCTGGGAATTCGCGTCATACTGCAACTTTAGTGTTGAAGACTTGTCGAGGCCGTTAACTATTGTTGAAATGTTCTTAAACTTAACGTTCACCGAGAACTCTTTTGATGTGGGGTTCTTGACATCTATGAGCATCTTCGCGACACGATACCGGTCTATTGCAGTTGCCGTCAAAACGTGGCCAGAAATGTCGAACTTTATTGTCGTCAAGATTGGCGTAGAGTCATCTTTAGCGACAGCGATACCCACTTTAGAGATCAACTTCGCGAACTCGGGTGTGGAAACTTCGAATTCAGTCATGTCGTCGCCGAGTTCCTGCTTAATGATTTCAGTGGCAACTAGAGGATACTTACCGAAGAACTTGCCTGCTTCAACTTCAAGCTTGTTATTAGCGACTTTGAAGCTCACTGCGCCGTCGGGTAGTTGGCGAACAATGTCGAGCAGAGTTTTACCAACCACAATGGCCTCTCCTTCTTTTGTGATATGCGCCTCGACTTCGGCTGTTGTGTATGTTTCAATATTTGCTGCACTGATGCTCACTTTGCCAGACTGCGCGATAATTCGAATACAAGTTAGCGATGGCGTAACGTTTCGGGTCGCCAAAAAACGGTTGACCCATATTAATGCATCATCAACGACTGCCTTGTTAATTTCGAATTCCATTACACTAGTGTAGCACAAACTCGGGCTGTTGTAAAATCTAGAACAAGTTCACGAAAATGAGTCGACATGCCCATTTAACAAATTGGGGTGAGTGCGCTATACTAATGCTATTGAATATGGTGCTACACCTGCTGTAGGTTTTTTGCGCCAAAATTACACTAAGAAAGGCATATATGGCTGATTTGACTACACTGAAACTGGCAGAATTGAAAGAGATGGCTGCTAATATGTTGCTTGACATCAGGGACTTGAGGAAGAACCAGATCATCGACATGATTAAGGATGCGCAAGAGTCTGGTGCGCACGCTCCTGAAGGTCAGGGTCCAAGCGCGGAGACAAACGGGAGTGAAGGCGACGAGGACAACCGAGAGCATAAAGTCTTCAAGAAGCGGGAGCGCGGGAGCCGTAACCGCCAAGAAAACGAACAGCGTGACAACGCTAAGCAGTCTGACCCACAGGAGTTGCTTGACGTCGCGGGTATTGTGGACTTGTATGACACCTATGGATTTGTGCGAACTGCAGGCTATCTTCCCACACCGACTGACTGCTACGTGTCATTTTCGGTAATCAAGAAATACGGACTGCGCCACGGTGACGCAATTGTAGGCAAAGCGCGTGACATCTTGAGCCGCCAGACCCCGCAGAACAACACCAACCGCAATTTCAAGCAGAAGACGCCAAAGTTCAACCCACTAGAAGAAGTGAGTGTGATTAATTCGCTGTCAGTTGAAGACGCTCGGAAACGCCCGAAGTTCCAGAGCCTAACGCCACTCTATCCACAAGAACAACTTCGGATGGAACTGCCTCAAAACTACAACACTAGTAAGACAAATCGTGCAACTGCGCGGATAATTGACTTGATTGCGCCGATTGGAAAAGGTCAGCGTGCATTAATTGTGGCGCCGCCAAAAGCTGGAAAGACCGTGATGATGCAGAATATCGCCAACTCAATCTCGCAGAACAACCCTGAGGTGCACCTTATGGTAGTCCTAGTTGATGAGCGCCCCGAAGAGGTGACAGATATGCAAAGAAGTGTTAAAGGCGAAGTCATCGCGTCAACTTTCGACCGCCCACCAATTGACCATACGACCGTTGCGGAACTTGCAATTGAACGGGCAAAGCGACTAGTCGAGCTCGGTAAGGACGTTGTAATCCTGCTGGACTCAATCACCCGCCTGGCTAGAGCGTATAATTTTGTTGCTCCAGTGTCTGGGCGCATCCTGTCAGGTGGTGTCGACGCCTCCGCACTTTACCCACCGAAGAAGTTCCTCGGTGCAGCGCGCAATATTGAAGAGGGTGGCTCCTTGACGATTATTGCATCCGCACTTGTTGAGACTGGCTCCAAGATGGATGAGGTCATATTCGAAGAGTTCAAGGGCACGGGTAACCAGGAGTTGAAGCTCGACAGGAAGATTGCCGACAAGCGCATTTTCCCAGCCGTTGATGTTAACGCATCGGGAACACGCCGTGAAGAATGGTTACTCAATCCAGAAGAGTTGTCATTGGTATATTCACTTCACCGCGCGTTAGGCGACCTTGAGCCGATGCAAGCACTAGAGTTGTTGCTCGAAAAGATTAGCAGCACAGGCACAAATCTGGAGTTCCTGATGCAAATTAGCAAGTCGATCAAGCAGAAACACTAGCGAGTAGAGAGCCCAGTGACAGGAAATTGTGCAGAAAGGTGAGAATGAAGAAGGATAAACTAAGCGAATTGCCTGTTAAGGTTCTTGACGAGAGTTGCGTGCAGTTAGGAAGTAGTAATTCGCGCTCAAAAATCCTACGCAATTTGACTGAGCTCGAAGTGGAATACATTCTCGTGCAGACATCAAATTTACGGCGGTCAGTGTCAAGATTCACGGACATCCCACCAGTGCGGAAGGCGAAAATCGATGAATTACTCGCTGAGGTAAGCTCCAGCCCTGAAGGCACGTCAGAACCGTCAAAGCGGGCGAGGAAGAAGAACTATCTCGATGACTACTATATATACCTTCAGGCGGAAACTGCAATGATGTCAGCAAGTGTGTGTATTTTGAAGCAACTCTATTCTGCCGGGTTCAGGAACTTCTATTCGCCGATTAAAGAACAAGCCGATATACTTGAGCGAGAGTTCGCCAGTATTGGTGCAGAAGATGTCCGTGTCGTTTCCACGTATTATAAGCGCAAATATCTTGGATTGGTCATTCAACGAGATGAGTATGAGCGCGAAAGTTGCAACTTCTTATTAATGCACAGGATTCCGCACCTCGGAGTGCTTTTCCGCAGTGATGACGTCATCATTGGTCCTCTCAATACGTTTTCGTTAACACCATGTATCAACTGTGCGGCCGACGCGTTAGGGTTCCAGGTCGCTACGTTCCCATTCGAGAATAAGTTCAAGAGGTCCATAATTAGCGTTAACCCAGTGCTTACGGGTATTGCTGCAGGTTTTTGTGCTACAACTTTACTAGAGTTCGTCCGAACCGACGAGGCATACAAAGGACTCCGACAGATAGAACTACCTGACGCAAAAGTTACTTACGCCGATTTAGAGTTCTCGTCTATGTGCAACTGCAGATACATGATTTAGAGCCCTAACACGCGCGCATCACTAGTATAGCAGAAGTCGTATATTTCTCTACCTGCCTCGATGCCTTTCTTCTCGAAGTTCGTCAATACCCTACCATCGAAACGTGGCGTGCAGGCCATCTTGTCGTCTACAGCACGTATCTGGTCCGCATAGTCATCCCAGTCAGTTGCAATTCGCCAGCACCCACCGCGCTTAAGGACTCGCTTAACACTCTTGAGGAACTCGCCGTCGATCAGCCTCCGTTTTTTGTGACGCAGTTTCGGCCAAGGGTCAGGGAAAAATGTCCACACCTCGTCAAACAGTCCAGTGGTGTCGTCTGCGCCCGCAAGTGTATCTAGTAGTTCTGCCGCATCAAGAAGCATCAGGGTGAAGTTGCTCGCCCCTGCCTTTTTCGCGAGGAGCAGGGTATGTGCAACACCAGTTTTGTACACCTCCACGCCAATATAGTAATTCTCGGGGTGCTCGGTGGCAGCGTGTATAATTTGATTGCCTTGTCCAGTGCCTATTTCGAGCACAATTTTCTCGTAGACCTCTTTTGCTTGTTTTTGCTTAACTTCTTGACTGCGCTGTCCGTCATTTTTCTCACTTGCCGCGGTAAAATCACTTTTGAGCCGTTTGACAAACTCTACCGCTGCCCCCAGGTCTTGGATTACGTGAAGTTCGCCCAACTCATCCCAAGCACGTTGACTTCGCGCGGGAATCTTGCCTTCCCTGCGCACAAAACTCCTAATCTTGCGGTTGAACTCTGTTATTTGAAGCCCATCTGCGTAAGAACTTTACTGGCAGTAGCCGACTCGTCAAGCAACCTCGAGGCAGTCAACTCCGCCAGATATACTGTTGCACTGGGCCCGTTGCCGCTCAAGATTTGTCCGTCATCATACACAGTTTCCGCCACGTGGTGTTCCTTGGCAATGTTACCCACCTCTCCCCCAGGATAGCAGGTCACCAAATAGTCAGGCTTGAAGTCAAATGCGTGATGTTTCGCCAGGAGTGCGGGGGCAATGCAATTTGCGACCACAAGTCCGCCACCTTTAACGAAATCAGCAACTTGCTCGTTAAAATAGCTCGAGTGCTCCTTCATGAACTCTTTGAACTCCGAATCGATTGCGCCACCAGGTACGTAAAGCGCATCATAACCATCATCTAGGCAAAGATAGCCGAATTTTGCATAGCCTGCGTCATAATCAACCTGCAAACCGCTCTTCGTTGTAATAAACTCCGAATTAAAAGCAGATATAACTCGGCATTCAATCCCACAACGCGTCAACACATCGACAAAACCAACAAACTCTATATCTTCGCACCCGTCAAATGCAAGAACCAACACACGCTTCTTCATAAACCCAGTGTAGCACAAAGTGACGTCGGAAGTAAAATGTGCTACACTTGAGATATATGACATCTGACGACTTAAACCTGACAGTCCTGGCTGGTCCCACCGCTGTCGGTAAGGGCACAGTGTCGCGCAAACTGTTAGAGTTACACCCTGAGATATACCTGTCAATCTCGGCAACTACCCGCGCGCCCCGTGAACATGAAATCGACGGTGTGCATTACCATTTCATCGACCGAGAGAGCTTCGAGAAGAAAATTAACGACCAGGAGTTCCTCGAGTATGCTGTGGTCCATGGCGTGAACCTCTACGGAACTTTGTGGCAACCGATTCTGGACGCCAATAAAGCTGGACGCCCCGCGCTTCTGGAAATCGACCTACAAGGAGCACGCCAAGTAAAGGAGATCGCGAAGAATGCCAAGTTCATATTCCTGGCACCCCCTAGCTTTGAGGAGTTGGTGACACGCCTGGGAATGAGAGGCACTGAGCCACTTGAGGAGCGCAAAAAACGTCTAGAAACCGCGCATCAAGAACTGGCAGCGCAGAATGAGTTTGACTATGTTGTTGTCAATGATGACGTAAACCGTGCAGTTGCTGAAATCGAGATGATTATGGGGCTTAACTAGGCGTATTCGGCGTTTTTCTACTTAATGGACGCGAAGACTTGTAGTGAAAACGGCGAAACATCAACACTTTGCATTTGTTTGAAATCTTTTGGTGTTGCGTCACGAGAGTTCCAGAGGCGCTCCCACTTGCGGACGGCTGGTAGTTGAAAATTGATTACCGAATTGCTGGCATTGACGACAAAAAGCACGTCACGGTGCGAATTCTCCATACCATTGTACGGCCCAGAAAATAGCGCTTGAAAACTGCGGACAACAGAGTTCTTCCAGTCGTCGTCCTCAAACGTATTGCCGTCCACTTTCCACCAACTAAGGTCATCAATATCGTCGGGAAACTCTGGGTTTTTACGGATAAGCGCCTGGGACAGCCCTTTGAAGAAACTATTTTGGCAGAGAGCGGGAAATGTTCGCTTAATCCAGTTCAGATGACGCACTGTCTCCTGCAAGTTCTTTTGCCACGGCTTCAAGTTCCAGTTCAGGTAGGAAATCTCGTTGTTCTGGCAGTAAGCATTATTGTTCCCCTTCTGCGTATTGCCCATTTCGTCGCCTGCAACTAACATTGGAATGCCCGTCGAGAGCAGTAGGCAGCCTAGTAGATTACGCATTGTGCGTCTTCTGTCCTGATTGATTTCAGATTGTTTTGTTTCGCCTTCAACTCCGTGGTTATAGCTCAAATTGTCCACAGTGCCGTCACGGTTGTCCTCCATATTTGCTTCATTATGCTTACTGTCATAGGACACCAAGTCATTCAAAGTGAAGCCGTCGTGTGCGGTAATGTAGTTGACTGAGCGCAAGTGCCCGCGCTCGTTGTCCTGATTTTGAGAGTGGAACACATCATAGGACCCAGACAGGCGCGTTGCGACCGCCGTAGCCGAGGAAATTGAATAGTTTTGCTTAATGCGCCGCCAGTCGTTAATCCAGAAGTTACGCATATCGTTGCGGAAACTGTCATTCCACTCCGCAAACGGGAACCCAAACCCACCTGTGCGCCACCCTTCAATCCCAAGGTCCCAGGGCTCAGCAATCATTTTCAGGTTGCTCAGGACCGGGTCAGTTCTAATGCCGACTAGGAAAGGATGTTCTCGGGAAAACCCGTATTCACCTCTAGCACAGGTCACCATTAAGTCAAACCTGAAGCCGTCAACACCGATAACGTTCGCCCAATACCTCAAGGAGTTCAGTGCCATCCCAATGACTTTAGATGACCGGAAATTCAAACTATTACCGCACCCCGTCGTGTCAATTAACTGGCCAGGATTATCATCTTGGTGCACATAGTATTGCCGATTTGCGATGCCACGGTAGCACAACTCGGGACCAACACTCGATTCTTCGCAGGTGTGGTTGTACACGACGTCGAGCAGCACTTCAATTCCGCCTTCGTGTAGTTCTTTCACCATCTGCTTCACTTCGGAAATCACAGCATCCCCACCTGCCTGCTGAGCGCTAATAGTGGCATAACTCGGCTCAGGCGCGAAATAACTCAGATTCGAATAGCCCCAGTAGTTCTCCAAATTCTTTTGCAGTAGGTGTTCCTCGGAAATCTTGCTGTGAATCGGAAGCAGTTCAATTGTGGTGACGCCAAGGTCTTTAAGATACTTAATCATTTCGGGGTGAGAAACACCAAGATACGTCCCCCGCAACTCTTCGGGTATGAACGGGCAAAATTTCGTTAGACCAACGACATGCGCCTCATAAATCAGTGTGTTACGCCATTTGACGCAAGGGTGGTCGACTTCTTCTACTTCTTCGCTTTCGGATACCACCACGGAGTGCGGAACATGCGGCGCGGAGTCTAAGGTGCTGATTTGGAGCTTGCCGTCTAGTAGCACTGGAGTATACTTTTTTGTCGCGGTGTCTAGCCTCGCCTCGTAAGGGAACACCGCTTCACAGTAGTTATACTTCCCAGACACACTTTTTGCGTAGGGGTCAATGAGCAGTTTTGCGGGGTTGAAGAAGTAGCCATTCTCGGGGTCCCACTTCCCATGCACTCTGAAGCCATAATGCGTCCCCACCTCGACGCCTTCGAAGTGCCCAGTCCAGTTACCGTAGCCGATTTTGGTTAACATTTCGATTCTAGTTTGCACCCACACCGAACCAGCACTTGTGAAGAGGCAGAACTCAATGCTCTCAGCATCTGGCGCCCATAAATTAACCTCAACGCCACCGTTTTTGTGGTGGACGCCGTAGTCGAGACTAAACCTTTTTGGAACTGCTATATCAGTAGTATAGCACTAACTTCATTCGCAGGGCGCCCAGCGGAGCAAATGTCACCCTTGGCTTTATGCCGAGGGTCTATGGAGTACATCGTGTCAGTGGATTTTCAAGTTTACGAGCCACAATGGACAACTTGTTGTATATTTTTGGCGACAAACGCAGAAAATCGAGCGATTAGCGTAGATTCTCAAGTTTACGAGCC
>JAISRT010000059.1 GCA_031273495.1 Candidatus Ancillula kalotermitis
ACTGAGCAAGAACGTGAGTATATTGCGCAAGAACTGTTAAACAAGAAAAGTATACGAGAAATAGCGACTCGGTTAGGGCGTAGTCCGTCAACAATTAGTCGTGAAGCTAAAGTTTTGCAAACAAGTTAAGTGTATTTGCTAACATAAAAACTTATGCAAAAACTACAATCCTATTTATCATATTGCATAAAATTGAGTTGAGTGTGCTATACTAATGATATGATTGAAAGAAAAATTACGAATGCGCTCAAGGAACAGTTAAGCATGTTCCCTGTGGTTTTTTTGACTGGACCTAGGCAAAGCGGCAAATCTACACTACTAAAAGAGGTCCTTAAGGATTACTCTTATGTCAATTTGGAGCACCCCAATGCGCTCGCTCGAGCAGTTCAAGACCCAGAAGGTTTTCTTGATCAGTTGGGTCGCAAAGTCGTAATTGATGAGGTTCAAAATTTTCCAGAGCTATTTTCCTACATCCAAATTCGTGTTGATGAAGTCAACGAACCCGGAATGTTTGTTTTGTCTGGGTCGCAAAATTTTTTAATTATGGAGAAGGTTTCTCAAACGCTAGCAGGTAGAGTAGGTGTCTTAACTTTATTGCCTTTATCGTACCAAGAAGAACAAGAGTCAAAAGTTTCAGAAAAAACTGCACCGCAGTGGTTACTAAAAGGAGGTTACCCGAGACTTTATGATCAACCTCTTAAAATTGACATCTTTTATCAAAGTTACACCGCAACATACATCGAAAGGGATGTGCGCAAGATAAAAAATATTATGAATTTGTCAGAATTTCAAGTTTTTCTTAGAGTTTGCGCAGGAAGGGTAGGGCAGCAAATTGACTATATCGATATTGCTAATATTGTTGGTGTTAAGGTTCAGACAATTAAGTCTTGGTTTTCGGTTTTAGAGGCATCTTATGTTGCATTTTTTCTAAAACCTTACTACAATAATCTTGACAAGCGACTGACTAAATCCCCAAAACTTTACTTTTACGACACAGGACTCGTCGCTAATTTGCTTGGTGTTAAAACCGTTGAACAACTTATTACTCACCCAATTTACGGACATCTTTTTGAAAATGCAATTATAGTTGAGAAAATGAAAGATTTTTTTAATAGCGGACTGAGAGAAAATTTCTACTTTTTTCGAGACAGCAACAGGCTCGAGATTGATTTAATAATCGATTCTGCTAACGAAGTGAATCTATTCGAAATTAAATCTTGCGCAACACCTAAACCTAGTTTTGCAGATGTTATACTAAAATTACGCCCCGCGTTCTCTAAAAAAGCCATAGGGCACGTCATCCATGGAGGAAAGGATGAATTTGACTTCAAAGACGTTCAGTTTCTGCCTTGGAATAAAGGGTCGAGATACTAAAAATTATACTACAATTGAAGTGATGATGCAAATCGCGAACAACTCAAGAATACTCCGCCTGAGGGGACACGATTGTGCCGTCCAAAAATGTGCTACACTATGATGGTGAGTAATGAAAATGTGAGCGGCGTCGAGAGCGTCAATATTTTTGTCAGCGAAATTAACACGCAGTTCAGTTATGGCTTAACGTCAACGGCACCCTTCAAGCGCTGGTTAATTCAGCAGAGAACGGGGACAACTCTAGTCATCCCATACGTCAATAGAGTGCCGAACGCTAGTGCGAACCCTTTCGATGATGTTTATGTGTGCGTAGTCAACGAACTCCGAACCACGCTAAGCAATCCGCAGACGCTTAACCTGCCCGCTGGCTTTATAGAACTCGGAGAGACCCCACTAGACGCGGCAGTCCGCGAAATGCGCGAGGAAATCGGGCTGACCGTCAAAAAGGAAGACTTGATACCGCTGCAAGGTGGCATGAGCCAGGACGTGACGTTCTACGACGCACGTGAAATACAGCACTGGAAGTCTACGCCCCCCAAGCAGTGGACACCGCCATTCGGACAGAACTTCTTTGCCCTTGATGTTAAGGAACTCGTAGATGAGAATTTGCTTTGGAAGGCAGGTGTGCTCCAAAGTTTGAGCCTTGATGAAACTGAGAGTATAGGAAAACCGCAGTTTATAAGCCTGCGTGAACTGTTGAACAACCAGCAGTCGGTCTGTGCTGCCGCAGTATCATTTCTGCTCGATACCTTGCTCTAGTCATTTCGTCGCCTTGTTGTGGAAAAACGCCTGAACCTCGTCATCATCAACAATAATAACATTGCCCAGCACTTTATCGTAGTATTCGGAGTTCTTAATCGGCAGGACACTATCTTTCGGGTCCGCGTCATCCGTCTGGGCACTCGCTGCGTTCTGGAAATAGGTGACTAGGTTGTGGATGTGCTCCAAGTCCATTGTTTTATCGAACATGATATATTTTAGTGCGTTGTCAGCTATCCACGCTAGTTTAGGGATGTTGAATAAGTTGAGAAGCGTCCCCTTCTGTAGTTCACCCTGAGCATTACGAGCAAGTTGCTCCACGACTTGATGCTGCCGCGCCGCGCGCCCAATGTCCCCGAGCGGGTCAGAATATCTCATACGCGCAAACGCTAGTGCATTTTCCCCGTCAACCCAAGCACACCCCTTAGTCCAGACCATATCCGAATCCCAGTCGTCGACGTCATGGTCATAGCACAGATAAATACCACCCAGTGCGTTCGTAATCGACCTGATAGTGTCAAACCCAACTTCAACGTAGTGGTCAATTTTCAGGTCAATCTGCTCCTCAATTGTCCTAATCAAGAGTTTAGGTCCACCGTAGGAGAACGCTGAGTTAACCTTCTGGAAGCCCATGTCGACATATTCGCCCTTTTTGCCAAGTATCCCCTGCTCGTCAGCGAATTCCGGTATTTTAATCATAGTGTCCCGCGGGATTGAGACCAGTGAATCAGTCCCTTTCGCGCTGTGTATCAGTAACATTATCGTGTCGCTTCTGGCACCTTGGACGTCAGTTTGCGCTTCCGGGGACCTCGCGTCTGACCCAACAATTAAGTATACATCCGCGCCAGTGCCGTCGTCAGCCCTGTTCGAGAGCACGTCGGAGCGCTGGATTTCACCGAGCACGCTATTATATGTGTTGAACAAATACAGCCCCACACTGCCAGCAATAGCAAGTAAAATGAGCAGTAGTGCTATAATAATGATACGGATGAGTTTACCGACTTTGCGCGGTTTCTTAGTCTTGTTTTGTGCGATTTCAGAACTACCTCCCGCCTGCGTAGTGTTCCTAGCGTTATTAGTAGACGCCTCACGGTTTCGCGATATCATACGGATTCTCTGAGACTGGGTCACAATTGGGTGTCCGTTGTCACTCACGCGCGAGGCGGAACTTGGCGCAGTGTTGCTGACTGACCTTGCGGAGCGATTTGAGGTTCTTCTTGGCTTAGACGACGCGGCGGAACTTGATGAGTTATAGTCAAACAAGCCGGTGTGGGAATTCCTCGGCTGAAAGCTCGGTGGCGGTTTCTCCATTAAACTAGGTTCTCACCCTTTTCGATAGCGAGTGCATTGAGGTCCTTAGCATACTGTGCAAGTTGATTTGCGAGCGCTAGGTTGTCAATCCCCAAGATCCGAACCGCAAGCAGTCCAGCATTTTTGGCGCCATCCACGGAAACGGTCGCTACTGGTATTCCTGCGGGCATCTGAACAATTGAGAGCAGTGAGTCGAGGCCTTGAAGATTTTTTAGTGCCACCGGAACTCCGATTACTGGCAGCGTGGTACATGCCGCAATCATACCGGGAAGATGGGCCGCACCGCCAGCACCAGCCACGATGACTTTGATTCCGTTGCGTGAAGCATTTTTGGCGAAACTCATCATCTCCGTAGGCATACGGTGTGCAGAAACTACTGACGCGAAGTAAGGGATGTCAAACAACTCCAGAATAGTGCCAGCCTCTTTCATAATTTTCCAGTCAGAATCAGACCCCATCACAACTGCGACGACTGGGTCAATGTTTTTACTGCTCCTAAACTCGATCATTTTACCTCCTACTCACTAGTATAGTCTACGCCCTCAAGTATTTCGACTATTTTCTGGGCGGTCTGCGTCAATTTTTCAAAATCTTCACCAATAATGTTAACATGCCCCAATTTTCTCCCCGCTCGTGTGGCTTTACCGTATAAATTGATCTTGGCCTCCTTGTCAACTTTTAAGGCGGCGTCGAGCACAGTGCTCATATCTTCATACTCAGACCCCAATATATTACGCATAACAACACATTTCGACAGCATCCTTGTTGAGCCAAGCGGTAGACCAAGAACCGCCCGTATATGATTCTCAAACTGCGAAGTGACTGCGCCATTTATACTCCAGTGACCAGTATTGTGCGGGCGCATTGCCAACTCATTAATCAGAAATCCTTCGCCGTCGAAGAACATCTCAACCGCCAAAATGCCCTGAACGTCTAACTCATCTGCAATGGTTTTCGCAATCTCTTGTGCGGTTTGACGCTGTGCCTCGTTAAGTTTAGGTGCAGGTGCAATCACAGTTCTGCAAACACCGTTCTCCTGAATCGACTCAACCACGTCATAGGCAACAATTTCGGACTCACTGCGGGCCACTAGTGCCGAGACCTCACACACGAAACTCACCCTTTCTTCAACTAGTATCTGATCGAAGTTCTTTAACCACTCGTGCGCTTTGTCGCTGTTCGCGGAATCGATAAACTCCACGCCTTTACCATCATACCCACCCGACGGCGCCTTCACCGCCACTTCGCGGAACTGATTATAGTCAAAAAACTGCTGCAGTTGCTTCTGGTTCTGCACAACTTCATACTTCGGGTTCCTGATATTGGCGTTCACCTGTGAAATACTGTCCATTTTCTTGCGCATCGCTATCTTGTCCTGCGCGAAAAACAGTGCCTTTGAACTCGGTGCCACGCGAAACCCTTCGTCCTCAATCTGTTTTATCAACCTGTTCGGCATAAACTCGTGCTCGAAAGTTAGCGCGTCGACCTTTTTCACGCTCTTGTGGTTCAACCCATATGCCAGCATTCTTAGCGTATTGATGTCATTATAATCACCCAGCACACAGTCGGAAAACACCTGCTCCGCGCTCGATCCCAACTCCTCGACCAAGATGCGCATATTCACGCTAAGTTCTTGAGAAGATGGCGCCATCATGCGTGCGAGTTGTCCTCCACCGACCACACCGAGCCTCATTATTCGCCAACCTTGCTGTCAGTATCAGCGTTATCAGATGGACTGACCTTCGGCGCGAACACTTTGTATTTCAAGAACAGCGCCAACGCGAACATAATTATGAACACGGCTGCCGTGACGTGAAGATACTTCGAAACTACTGGCTCTATGTCACACCAAGCTGACCCCACCGCGCCACCTATCAATATGAACACAGTGTTCCAGACGAGCGAACCTAGAGTAGTGAAGCAGATGAAACGTGAGAACTTCATGGTTGAAAGCCCAGCGGGGACTGTAATTAAAACGCGGACTACTGGGACAAACCTACAAATGAACACTGCAAAGTCACCGCGCTTCACGAACCACTCATTCGCCTGGTCAACATGCTTCTCATCGATGAATGGCAACTTCTTCACCCTCTCCTCACCGAATAGACGGCACATACCAAAGAGAACCGCTGCCCCGAGTGCCGACGCGAAAGTCACCGCCACGATTATCAAAAACATCGCCAGAACCCCAGTGGACCCGAACTCGGCTTGTGACGCAGCCATACCAAGCGCAGGTAGTATCACTTCAGATGGTATAAACGGAAGCACATTTTCCACCATAACGACCAGAATTGCCCCAAAATAGCCCGCTGCACCGATTATATTCAATGCTAGAGCGACCAAATCGCCGATTATCCCCGTAGACTCACACGCCTCAAGTGCCAAATTAATCATACTGCCTTTTTCTTCCCGTCATGAGCATCAAGTCGAATACTCCGCATTTATATTCACATAATCATAGGTCAGGTCATTGGTTAGGAGCTCGACTTCAGTGTCACCAGCCTTCAAGTCAATCATTATCTCGATCCTGCGCGCAGAGTTCAGGTTAACGTTTTTCGGATCGTCACCGATTTCTCCGCCTCTACACACCATAATGCCATTCATATACACGTCAACTTCACTCATATTGAACGGTGCGACCTCTGCAGGAACGACACCAATCGAAGAGATCACACGCCCCCAGTTAGGGTCACCGCCAAATAGTGCGCATTTCAGCAGGTTTGACCTTGAAACTTCACGTGCCACTGCCACCCCAGCAGATTCCGAAGAGGCGTTGCTCACCCTGATTGATATTTCGTGCGAGGCACCTTCCGCATCAGCAATAATCTGCGCCGCCAAGTCTTTCATCACTTGTGTCAGTGCCAGCAGGAATTCGTCATTACTTGGCTTGAACTTCGCCGCCCCGTTCGCCAGTAATAAAACTGTGTCATTAGTAGACATACACCCGTCAGAGTCGATACGATTAAGGCTTAGGTCAGTGGCTCTATTTAGGCAGGACTGCAAGTCAGTTGAGTCGATTGAGGCGTCAGTAGTGATTAGACATATCATTGTTGCCATCTGCGGGGCAATCATTCCAGCACCTTTGACCATTGCGCCGATACGGAAATTCTCGCCCTGGAAGGTGGCGCGCTTGGGGACTGAATCAGTTGTGCAAATTGCCTCGGACGCGTCGGCACCAGATTGCTCGGAGGCATCTAGGCTTGATGACGCCAGCTTAATTGCGGAATATATTGTCTCCATCGGCAGGCGAACACCGATTTTACCCGTGGAGCATACTAGCACCTGTTCGACATCATCTACACCAAGAGCTTCAGCGACTTTTACGGCAGTCTCCTGTGCTTGGGCTAGTCCCACTTCACCTGTGCACGCGTTTGCTGAGCCAGAGTTAATCGCTACCGCACGGCAAGTCCGACCAGAGAGTTCAAGCGCATTACGAGAGTAGACGACTGGTGCAGCGACCGCTCGATTTGGCGTGAACACACCTGCAGCGCAGTATTCAGGGCCATCGCTGACCACAAGGGCAAAATCTTTGTTACCGCTGACTTTAAGACCGGATACCACACCGGACGCACGAAAACCTTGAGGGAAGGTGACACTCATTCCACTAGTATAGCACGAGGTGCCCGCCCTGTAGCCTAAATATTATCGAACGCACCGGGGTGCTTCTTAAAGTACTTAGCGTACCACCAAGTGGGCTTAAGCCCTCGGACAATTCGCTTCAGCAACGGCTCATCCCCTTCGAAGCGCCTCAGCAGTCGGAATTTCAATTTTTCACCCATAATGCGCTCGGTCTGCCTACACAATTCACGATAATGCTTCCCTAGTGGCGTTGTGCGTCGCAACTCCCACGGTTTAGCAGTGATTCCGTGCCAGATTAACTGCCTATTATGTTCAATTCGTTCGGAAATCTCAACATTGTCTTGTGGTTTCCACAGTTGTAAATTATATTCTCGCGATAATATCTTTTTTTTCTTGTAGAACTGAATATTGCATAATGGCTGATCTGCGAAGAAAGGTTTTTGAAAATCGATTAGTCTCGACAACAAGTTAGACAAGTCATTGATATAGTTGGGGAACTCATTTTTTACACGTGTGATATCCATAAATACCACTCCTGCATTGATGTATTCATCATGGAATGTTGGGTAATCAATACCTTCTTGATCTGAGTACTCTTTTTCTGAAAGTTGCATAGGAATTTCAAATACAGCCTTTTCATTTGCTCCAGCGATGCATTTGCCGTCAAAATCTGCAAAATACTGCCTCGTTATATCACTTTCAACAATTGCGTCGATATTCATGGCGAGTGCACGTGAAATGTCAGGCAACTTGACAGGCATAAATAGCCAAAAATAAGTCGCATAGGAGTTTTTGAAACTTGAGCCTCTTAGCCAAGAGAGGTCAGAATCCTCAATCTCGATAAATTCGACTTTTGTTTCGAAGTGGTCGCAAACTTTATTGATTTGCTCTACTAACTCAGTATCGATTTTTCCTTCAGTGAATATATATATATATATACATCTTTATTATGTTTAAGTAATGAATAAATTGTAACAGGCAAGTATTTTGCATACAAATTAGATGTCGAATAGCAGACATTCATTCTACCATCGTCGGGAAGTTTTTGTTTTTCGTCAGTCATAAATCTCCTTTTTCTTGTCCGCTAAACTCTAGTTGAGACAGCACATATTATCACTAGTATAGCACGTGGTATCTATCTGCTATACTACTGATATCGGGATGTAGCCTGACAATTTATTTGTTTGGTTGCGGCGCTACCTAGCGAGCATACGTCCCGATTTATTCGGGATGTAGCGCAGCTTGGTAGCGCACCTCGTTCGGGACGAGGGGGTCGAGTGTTCAAATCACTTCATCCCGACGGATAAAAGGAGTGGTAATATGGACTATGTATATTCACCAAACGCAAAGCGGTATGATGCAATGCAGTATCGCAGGTGCGGGCGTTCTGGGCTGAAACTGCCTGCGATCAGTTTAGGTCTGTGGCACAATTTCGGTTCAGTTGACCCCTTCGAGAATGCGCGCGAAATGTTGCACACTGCCTTTGATGTAGGGATAACGCATTTCGACTTGGCAAACAATTATGGGCCAGTCTACGGCTCGGCAGAGGAAAATTTTGGACGCATATTCGCAAAGGACTTCAAAAGATACCGCGACGAGTTGATAATCTCTAGCAAGGCGGGTTATGATATGTGGCCTGGACCGTATGGTGAGTGGGGTTCGAAGAAATACCTCATCGCTTCGTGCGACCAGTCACTCAAACGAATGGGGCTCGAATACGTTGACATCTTCTATTCGCACCGACCTGACCCCGAGACACCGATTGAAGAAACTGTGGAAGCACTGGCTCAACTAGTCCATAACGGCAAGGCACTCTACGTCGGAATATCGTCCTACTCCCCCAAGCAAACCCGTGCAGCGTTTGACGCCGCGAAGAATCTTAACATTACGCTCTTGATCCACCAGCCGAATTACTCGATGTTTGACCGCTGGATTGAGGATGCTCCCGTGGGTGAAGGCCTCCTTAATACGCTAAATGAACTTGGGATGGGGTCAATAGTTTTCGCTCCGTTATCACAAGGCCTGCTGACTGCGAAATATCTAACTGGCGAAATACCGTCGGACTCTCGTGCGGGCCGAAATGACGGGTTCCTCAACCCTAGTGATGTCACTCCGAATAGAATTGTTAAGGCGCGCCAACTAAACGAGATTGCCCAGAATCGCGGGCAGAAATTGTCCCAAATGGCGCTTTCATGGGTTTTGTGCGACGAGCGAGTGACCTCAGCATTAATCGGTGCGAGCCGTCCAGCGCAGATAGTAGAAAATGTTGAGGCGCTGAAAAATCTACACTTTACGCAAACTGAACTGCAACAAATTGATGAAATACTGAGCACTGCTGAAAATGTGCACGGTTCGTCAGTTTCTCCTTGGCATACAAATTAGTATTCCTCAAGGCGTCCATTCATATTGCTGGTCGAGGCGCTTTTCGTAATCCGTTTTCTCGCAGTTCGATTAATGTCACTCTCCAAAAAATTCGTTATACAAGTATGCGTCCGATTCAAGATAATATCCTGTTTTAAGATCACTGATTTTTTCAAGTGCACCGACTTCTCTTAACTTCTGAAACGCTGCTGAAAGCGAAAGACTATACTTAACGCGAGCCATGCCAGCAAGTTGACCGATGTGTGAATATACTAAGAACTTTTGGGCATTAGACATGTATTGTCTCCGATTTGATGAATGTTAGCAAATTGAGTGCCCTTTTAGTGTGGAATGAATACTGATCATTAAGTTTCTTGTACTTTAACGCATTTTTCAGCTCTTCTATAGGTAAAACTCCAAGCATAAATGTTTCAAAAATAGCCGAAATATCATCATTTGCAACAAGTCCATGAACTAAATCATATTTGTTGTTTTGATTCGACAGTTTGTCATCATCATTTGTAAAGTTAGCATCCCTATTGTTTATAATGAACAAGCCCCATTCACCGGTCGGATCGTCAAAAGTCAGAGTATTTAATTCAGGCATTCTGGAGTCATCAAATTCAAAGACATTTAGTGTTGGGATTGCATTTAGATTGCGCCGTGACACTTTTTTAGACCACTCTTTTGCTTGGTCAACAAGCGTTGTGAGGTAAAACCCTTGCCCAAAGTCTTTGTATTTCTTACACTTCGATAAATCTGGCACTCTAACTTCCAAATAACTTCCGTGATACAAAATCATGATACTTCTCCGTTCTCTCCTGTAATTGCAATCAGGTCATTAATTACTTCATCGTTAGAAAGTTGATGCAGTGTTTCGTAGCACTCTTCTAAATATTCCATACCTTCATGATTGAGTAGACGGTCTGTTGCGTCAGGGATATTCAAGCCTTTTTTTTCAGCAAAGCCACTGATGATCATTGCGACCCAATGCTCTTGCTTAAACTTAATTGACATCATTCACTTCTTTCCCTCAAGGTGTCCATTCATATTGCCGGTCGAGGCGCTTTTCGTAGTCCGTTTTCTCGCAGTTCGATGTGTTCGTGCACCTTGTTTCCTCGTCAAACACCGCGTAGTCGAAAAATATTGATGCTTTCCGCTTGAGGTCATGTCCAAATACGTTAGGCTTCATATCTTGGACGGGGTAGCCAATCCAGAACTTCACAGTGGAGTTTGCCAACGCATACTTCAGAAAGGCAGTGCGCGTGAACTTCCCAACCGAAATATGGTCAGGGTGATCGTGTGACTTGCTGACCGACTTATCAATGAGTGCCCACATTATGCTATTCTGCCCCGCTTCGTTACGTGGAGCTTGAGAATACACCAATTCTGAGAGCGTAGCCTGCGCGAACCCTCCGATAAAGTCAACTATCTCGTCACGGGTCCAGGCAGTGTTACCGTCAATGTCATGTATTTCATCAATTTCGCCCCGTTCTAGTTTTGCCAAGCTCTCGAAATCGTGCGTCTCCATGCCCTCACCGTTCATACCACCATCTGGTAGCCGCAAGAAGTATAGCCCGTAATGATTGTCCTTTGTCTTGACCGCTCGGATTTGCTTCTGGTTCAGCTCTTGGATTTCGTCAACGTCAAACTGGACATCAAACATCGTTTCGTGCGCGGCAATCTCTCCTTGCTGACGGTCTTCTACATATTCTTCACCTTTCGCATTGTCACCAGCAGTCAAATAGATGTTCTGAATGCAATACCCTTCATCGCGCCGGTGCTGAATCGCGGGGTTCATGAATATTAAATCATCGTCCTCATGCGCCATAACGACC
The DNA here is from genome assembly GCA_031273495.1 of Candidatus Ancillula kalotermitis. Classification (GTDB taxonomy): domain Bacteria; phylum Actinomycetota; class Actinomycetes; order Actinomycetales; family Bifidobacteriaceae; genus Ancillula; species Ancillula kalotermitis. The sequence goes on from JAISRT010000059.1 coordinate 11,223, forward strand.
ATCAAGTTCCGCTTGCAATCGTTGCCATTCTTGTCGAAGATGTCTTTACTGAACGGTGACTCTACTGTATTTTTCTCCGGCAGGGCAGGTGCATCGCGGTCGTAAACCAATAAGAGCTCGTTAGGATTCTCCTCAGTCCCCGCGACTAGGAGCTCTTGTGTCGGAAACCCGTATTTAATGTAGGCATCTTCCTTTGTGCACCTCGGAAACCCCGCTAGTGAGTCGTCAAGTGTCAGCAATAGCGTGAAGCTACTTTTGTCGATGTCCCAGTTACGCCAAGAAATAGTAGACAGCGTGCCACGGCGTGCCCCAGAGCAGTTGTTCACCATAATAGGTACTACATCTTTATTGCGTGATGCCACATCCGCTACTCGCCAGTAGTCACCCACCAAAACTTGCGGAACATCCTCTTGGGACAGTATGTCGTCAATAATCGCATTGCGCTCGGCTTTCTCAGTGAACGGTGCCTTCTGCTCTAAGTATGAGGTGTATTGCCAGAAGAAACCGAACAGAACTCCGACCACACAGCATACTGCGCCGAATACAGTCAGTGCCTTTATGTAAGTGTTCCAATGTTCCAAATACGCCATGAACTTGCCACCCGAACTTGAAATGCTTGACAAAGCGATGGCTATACTGACCAGCACCCAAATCATGCAAATCGTCAAATACCTGGCGTCCGTGGCATAATTGTGGTTCGAAATCAGATACACGAAGACCGCGGAAATACTTGCTCCAAACAGTTGATGGCACAACTCTAGTGAATGCGGCACTGGTATTTTGTTCTTGCAGTCCTTAATCGTGGCCTTGACGAGAGTTATATAACAGAAGAGACCCAAGAGCAGGACAATGACATTCAAAGGGTTGGAACTACCAAAATTGGCGAGCACCCCGACGAAAAGCCCCTGAATAGCGTTAAAGACATGCTCGAAATCGAGGCTCAGCGAAAAGTTTGTGATCTCATTTCCGCCGTCCACTGGGAGATACATAATTCCGAGAGTATTGACTAAAACTACACCCGAAATAGTTAATGCGGAACCTATGAGCGCAGGCAAAACAGCTAGAATTACTTGCGAAACTCGTCGGTGGTTGAAGAGACGTATAAGCTCCAAAACTAAGACCGCACCAATCAGAAGTGGGGCGAAAAGGCGGTCGGTGAACACCAAGAAGCCAGTGACCGCTATTACGAGGATAGTATCCCACGAGCGGAACCGAACATTTTTTGAACAGAGGAACAATGCCAAGATGAATAGGATGTACTCGACATTTCTGGTGGTAAGTTGACACATACTCATAGGGTTGAGGCTTCCGACAGATGTCTGCGCAGGGATGTATACTAAAATTGACGTGAAGACTAGCAACACACTCCCCTTCGCAAAATTCGTGCTAGCGACACGCGTAAAGAGCCATGCAAGCGCAACTAGCGTAAATATATACACTAGAATAGTCACCCAGAAGAGCGAGTCAACGCCTAGCGCCCCAGTCAACGCAAAGAGTGGCCATTTGATGAAGAATGTATGACTTCCGGGCCAGAGTATCTCATTAATTGGCGTCCCGCTAGCGAACAGCATACTATCAACTAATTGGTCCGCATTATGCATCTGGACATCAGTGTGCAAGAATCCTGTGTAGACAGCCACGACAAGCAATAAAACCCACCCGAGCAGCACATACAATCTGCTCTTTAGAAACTTGACAGGTAACATAACTTAAGTGTAGCACAATTGTATGTCAAATAGGTGTAGAAAAACAATGTGCTACAATACTGATATTGAGCAAGGTTAAGAGAAAAGTCGCCATTTTAGGGTCGACTGGGTCTATTGGCGTCCAAGCGCTTGAAGTTATCGCGCAAAATCCTGACGAATTTGAGGTTGTCGCACTAGCGGCGGGTGGCGCCTCCGAGCGTTCAAAGTCATTATTCAGGGAGCAGTGCGATCAGTTTCTAGGTCTCAATAATCACAATAACACTGCGCTGAGTGCTGAAGACGGGTTTGAGAGTGTTGTAAAACTGGCGGACACTAACTCAACTGGGGCTGATGTGGTCCTGAACGGAATCGCAGGTGTTGTCGGGCTCGAGCCGAGTATCCGCGCACTGGAGTCTGGTGGAAAGTTGGCGCTCGCGAATAAGGAGAGCATTGTCGTGGGTGGGTCAGTAATCACTAAACTTGTGGGTGGGGGTGACGAGATGTTAACCAGAATACACCCAGTGGACTCGGAACACAGCGCAATTTGGCAGTGCATACAGGGCGAAGTTGAAGACTGGCACGATGCGAAGCGCAAAGTGCGCAAACTGATTCTCACCGCTTCAGGAGGGCCATTCCGCGGTATGACGCGCTCAGAGCTAGTGGGAGTGACTGTCGAGCAAGCGCTGAAACATCCGACTTGGGATATGGGGCCATTGGTGACCATCAATTCGGCTACTCTTATGAATAAAGCACTTGAACTTATTGAGGCGCACTATCTCTTTAATATCGAGCCAGCAAATATTGAGGTTACCGTGCACCCGCAGTCGATAATACACTCTATGGTCGAATATATTGACGGCGCCACGATTGCCCAGAAGTCACCGCCATCTATGAAACTCCCCATCGCGCTGGCACTGAGTTATCCACAGCGCATCGACTCGATTGAGCCCGCACTCGACTGGAACCAAACCTACGACCTCCACTTTGAGCCCGTCGACAACGACATATTTCCTGCACTTAATATCGCCCGAGAATGTCTAGCCGCAGGTCCACTTTTCCCAGTGGTTATGAACGCTGCAAATGAAATCGCAGTCAACAATTTCATCCGCGGTGCAATCGGCTTCTTGGACATTATTGATTCAGTCCGCGCCGCACTTGACACCTTCGAGCCGAACACATTCAGCGCCAACCCGACTGCGCCAACCCTAGCAGAGATTAAAAACCTGCTTGAACACTTCACGAATATGAGCAACAGACAGGTGTAAAAGCCCCCAAAGTCCGTCATATTACAAAAACTGGTGCGTCAATCGCGTCCAAAAGAAAAAATCTGCTATACTACTGATAGTAATTTCAGACTACACTTCTTTCGCGGCGCTAAGGTTCGCGACGGGCAGTGACGGCAGCGAGAAAATAACGAAAGGAAAAAATATGGCAGTAGATGCTAATGGAAACAAAATCAAGTATTCGTTTGGTCTTTGGACTGTAAACTGGGACGGAACTGACCCATTCGGTTCAAACACTCGTTCGATGAATCAGGACCTAGACTCTATCCGTAAGCTCAAAGATGTTGGTGCAGATGCATTCACATTCCACGATGCTGACGTTTTTAATGATGATGCGACTGATTCTGAGCGTGCTGAGGCAATTGACCGCTTGAAGAAGGTTATCAATGAGACTGGAATTGTTTGCGAGATGGTGACAACTAACACTTTCTCTGACCCACTCTTCAAAGACGGTGCTTTCACTTCAGCTGACCGCAATGTTCGTCGTTATGGTCTTCGCAAAGTGCTTCGTCAGGTTGACTTGGGTGCTGAGCTCGGTGCTACTACATTTGTAATGTGGGGTGGACGTGAAGGTGTTGAGTATGACAACTCGAAAGATCTTCATTCTGCTCACGCGCGTTACGCTGAGGGCATTGACACTGTTGCAGCTTACATTAAGCAACAGGGCTACAATATGCGCATCGGTCTTGAGCCTAAAGCAAACGAGCCTCGTGGTGACATCTTCTTGCCATCAATTGGACACGCTATCGCTTTGATCAACACTCTTGACAATGGTGACATCGTTGGACTTAACCCTGAGACTGGTCATGAGCAAATGGCTTGCTTGAACTATACTCAAGGTCTTGCACTTGCACTTTATTGCGAGAAATTGTTCCACATAGACTTGAACGGTCAGACTGGTCCAAAATACGACCAAGACTTAGTGTTCGGTCACGGTGACTTGAAGAACGCATTCTTCACAGTTGACTTGTTGAATAACGGGACTTTCAACGGTGGCATCAAGCCTTACGCTGGATATCGTCACTTCGACTACAAGCCAAGCCGTACGGAAACTGAAGCAGGCGTTTGGGATTCAGCGCGTGCTAACATCGAAATGTACGAGTTGCTTTCGAAGAAGGCTCAAGCATATCGTAACGACCCAGCGTATAAGGCAGCTTGCGAGCGTGCGAACATCGCTGAGTTGGCACAGCCTACGCTGTCTGCAGGTGAAAGCTTGACTGACTTCGTTAACAATGTGAAGTTGACTGACTTCGACCTTCCGACTATGCGTCAGAATGACTTCGGTCTTGTCGATCTACACCAGCTTGCACTGAAGCACCTTGTAGGTTAATCTTTCTTAACAGGAAGTAAAGCAGAGCCCCGGTAGAAATATCGGGGTTTTTGCGTTGTCGGCTGTCAAATTAAGAGGTCAGTGTATACTACAATGAGTGTTGCTGCATATATATACGGCACTAACGCAAATGCACCTGCACCTGTCTTGAGCAATAGTTTAGTGGTTGAAAACAATGCGGCGATACTGAACCCTAACAATAATGAGTAGAAACTCAACTCGCCGCCCAGAAACAGTGGCATCACTAATGAGAACTTCACGTCACCCATGCCCACACCCCCGTGCGTAGCCTTGCCCACTAAGCACAATGCCAACGCGAACGCTAGACCGACACCCAGATCCCGCGCAGTGTGCCCCACTAGACGGTGTGCACTTTCGCAGTGTAGTTGCACCAGAGTGAGCAAAATGCGCAGTGCTAGGCAGAGTAGAAGGGCAATATTCGGGACACGGTGCTCCAAAAAATCGGTCAGTGCGAAATACGGCAAAATGACCAAGAAGGACGCGGTAAGGAGGCGTGGGGCAAGTAATACTCCACCTTCAAGTGCGAGAACTAGCCATACTAGTGTCAGTAGTTCTGCCGATAAATAAAATGCCACCTGCCGCCAACTCCTCATTAAGTAATTCTAGTATATCGTGGCACAAAACGTCTCACAAATGTTCACCGTGGTTAATAAGTGGCATTTTTATGGTTGGACACATTTTTTTTGACTACTCAATCAAGGGGCCACGGCCCCCCACCACCCAAGGCCAGTGTAGCACGAAGTTGGGGCAGAAAGGCGCTGAAAGTGCGCTGTGGTTAATAAGTGGCATTTTTAGAGTTATGGTGCGCTATATGTTATTTTTTTTTGACTACTCAATTAAGGGGCCACGGCCCCCCACCACCCAAGGCCAGTGTAGCACGAAGTTGGGGCAGAAAGGTGCGGAAGGTGCGCTGTGGTTAATAAGTGCCGATTATCGCGTAATGCACAAGAATATCCTTAACAGTGGGAGTTTAAGTGCTATACTAGGGTAATGGATTATGACTTCACCTATGATGAGTGGTTTGGTTTCGCGGGAACAAAATGGCGCGAGAATATAAATGTGCGCGACTTCATCCAGAATAATTACACTCCCTACGACGGCGAGTCAACCTTTTTAGAGGACGCGACCGAGAAGACTAAGAAAATATGGACCAAAATCGACACCGAACTTTTCCCCCTTGAGAAGGAGCGACGTGTGCTTGCGGTTGAGAAGTCCATTGCCGCAGATGTAGATGCTTTCGCGCCGGGCTACATAAATGATGATGACGATGTGATTGTTGGCTTGCAGACCGACCAGCCGCTCAAGCGTCCGATAATGCCGTATGAAGGTTGGCGCTCAATAGTCAAGGCACTAGACGAAATCGGTGAGGAACCTGATGCTGCACTTGCTGAGGTGTTCACGAAATACGCCCGGACCCATAATGACACAGTGTTTAGCCTGTATACTGAACGTGTCCGCGCCTGCAGGAAGTCGGGGATACTCAGTGCACTGCCAGACAACGCAGCGCGGGGCAGAACGATCGGTGACTACCGACGAGTGGCACTCTACGGGGTGGACTTCCTGATTGACCAGAAGAAGCACGACCTTCAAGAGAACGCTGCTGAAATAGATGACCTCTCTACTTCTACCGCCATCAAGTCAGACTACCACCAGATTAACGATCTACTACAACTTCGCGAGGAGATCACCTGGCAGATTAAGTCGCTCAAGGACCTCAAGTCGATGGCGAACAAGTATGGGTGCGACATTTCCCGGCCAGCAGTGAACACGAAAGAAGCGGTCCAGTGGCTATACTTCGGCTATTTGGGTGCGGTAAAACAGCAGGACGGCGCCGCGATGTCAGTGGGCAGAATTGATGCATTCATAGACTGCTTTGCGCAGCGCGACCTGAATAACGGCACATTCGATGAGACGCAGATACAGGAGATTATTGACAACTTCGTGATCAAACTGCGCCTGGTTCGGTTTTTGCGCATGGAGGCATTTGACGAGATGTATACTGGCGATCCAATTTGGGCAACCGTTTCGATAGGCGGAGTCGGCGCAGACGGGCGGTCGATGGTGAGCAAGACTAGTTTTCGGCTGTTGCAGACTTTGCGTAACCTAGGTCCTAGCCCCGAGCCCAACCTGACAGTGCTATATTCCGCGCGGCTCTCCGATAATTTCAAGGATTTTTGCGCAGGGCTGTCAATCGAGACCTCAACTATCCAGTATGAAAATGATGAACTGATCCGCACGCGGTATAACGATGACACTGCGATCTCTTGTTGTGTCTCTCCAGTGCCGAAGTCGGATGGTATTGAGTCACAGCAGCTTTTCGGCGCGAGGATGAACGGCGCGAAGGCGTTGCTCTACGGTCTGAACGGCGGGCGCGACGATTTGACGGGTGAGCAAGTGTTCAAGCCGGGTGTAGTTAAACCCTTTGCTGGAGAGATTCTGGACTATGACAAGGTGTGGGAGTATCATTTCAAGCCCGCGATTTGGCACCTGACTGAGATTTACGTCGAGGCATTGAACTGCATTCACTATTCACATGACCGGTGCTTCTACGAGAGCCTCGAACTGGCGTTACATGACACCAAGATTGGCAGGACTATGGGGTGCGGACTGGCTGGATTGAGCCATATCGTCGACTCACTTTCGGCAATAAAATACGCAAAGGTCCGCCCTGTGCGCAATGTGGTAGATTTAATTGTTGACTATGCCGTGGACGGGGAGTTCCCCACTTTCGGAAATGACGACGACCGCGCCGACTCAATCGCTAAGAGAGTAGTTGCCGAAGTAGACAAGGCACTGCGCGCGCAGGTGATGTATCGAAACGCGACGCCGACACTCTCACTTCTAACGATTACCGCGAATGTCGAATATGGCAAGAAGACTGGGAATATGCCAGACGGACGCCGCTCGGGGACGCCGTTTGCCCCAGGCGCTAACCCGAGTAATGGTGTAGACCAAGAAGGTGTCGTTGCGTCTATGGCTAGCGTTGGTAAACTCGAGTTCGACAAGTGCCGCGATGGTATTTCGCTGACGACCACTATTCTGCCAACCGCGCTAGGCGAAACCAGGGAGCAGCAGTCTTTAATGCTAGTGCGGATTCTGGACAAAATGTTCTCTGGCGTGAAGAATGCCGACTATTCCACAATGCTCTACCACAGCAATATCAATGTTCTAACGCGGGAGCTACTCCAAGAAGCGTTTGAGGACCCCGACAACCCCAAGTTCAACAACCTATGCGTGCGCATTTCGGGTTATTGTGTCCGGTGGCAGAAACTAACTCAAGAGCAGCGCCTTGACATCCTGGACCGCACATTCCACAAGGTTTCGTAGTAGATCCTACTCCACAACTGTTAGAAACTGCTCAGCAAGTGGCTTGTCGTCTGAGGTGGTGCTAGAGACGATAATGAAGCGATACCGACCAGGCGTCAACTGGACGTTCTTCAAATTGATCATACTGCGGCCGTCATTTGCCATACTAAACTGCCCCTCCGAAACCGACCGCGAAGTGTCAGCGTTAATCAGCTTCCACCGTGCACTAGATTTCGCATGTGTTCCCACCGAATACGTGAAATACCCCATCAGTTTGTCCGACGTCTTAACAGTATTGTTCTTAATCTTGTGGTCATCGTCTAGCTCGTCGAGATACTGGGTGTTAAACAACTCAAGTTCGCCAAACTTAACATCATTTGCATCGAGCGATTCATAGTTAATTGGTGCGACATCTGGGGTTGAATCCTTGCCGAACATTTGAGACACGATTATGAGGACTACTACCACCAGGATAAGGGAAAACGCAATGCCCAACTCTACTAAGTGCTTTTTTGCCAGGCGTGCAAACACTTCGAGAAAAGAATGTTCCCCTTTATGCTCACTGTTTTTTGATGTTTTTGACACTACTCCCCTTTCTTCCCAGCCTCCTTTGCCTTCTCTTTCGCTGCAGCCGCGCGGCCACTCTCCTTCTCGGACTTACTCTTGCGGACGCGCGGTTTTTCCACCATTTCATAGTTTTCGATGATGTCACCCTCTTGAATGTCGTTGAAGCTACCGAGCCCAATTCCGCACTCGAAGCCCTCCTTGACGGTCGATGCATCATCTTTGAAGCGCTTCAGGCTCTCAATTTTTAGCCCTGCCTCGAACTCTGCCCCATCACGCATGACCCTCGCGGCAGCATTTCTACGCATTTCGCCACCTTTCACGATACAGCCCGCAATAGTGCCCGCCTTGCTCGACTTGAAGATTGCACGCACCTCAGAGTATCCGATAATCGACTCTTCATATTCTGGCTTGAGCATCCCGTTAAGGCTAAGCTCAATGTCCTCCACCACATCGTAAATCACTTTATATTTGCGGATGTCTACGCCCTCAGACTGCGCATAGTCGGCAACCATACCAGTCGCGTTAACGTTGAAGGCGATAATCACTGCCCTGTCGACAGTTGCCAAATTGATGTCATTCTGCGTGATTGCACCAACTCCACGGTGAATAATGTTCAGTCCGACCTCACCCTTTAGCTCTTCGTCCTGTTCTAATGCGACGAGTGCATCTTCAAGTGCCTCAACCGAACCTGAAGTGTCACCCTTGATGATTAAGTTCAGGCGGTCAATCTTGCCGTCTTCAACAGCGCTGTGGAAGTCCTCGAGACTCATACGTTTATGCCGTTTGGCCAGTAATGATGCCCTATGCGTCGCCTCACGTTTCTCAGCAATTTGACGCGCGGTCCGCTCATCGTCAGTGATTATAAAGGAGTCACCAGCATTCGGGACAGACTGTAGTCCAAGAATGCGAACTGGGCAACTCGGATACGCCTCAGTGAGCTTGCGTCCCGTTTCATTGCTCATCGCACGCACTTTACCATAACTCTGACCGACAACAATAGGGTCCCCGACGCGAATTGTTCCGCTCTGAACTAGCACTGAAATTACCGCACCGCGCCCTTTGTCTAGCCGTGCTTCAATAACGCTCCCGCGCGCTGGCTTGTTCGGGTTAGCCTTCAACTCCATAGCGGCGTCAACCGTCAGCAGAATCGAGTCTAGCAGATTTTCTATACCTGTCCCCTGCTTCGCGGAGATCTCGCAGAACATAGTTTGCCCGCCATACTCCTCCGGCACCAACCCAAATTCAGTAAGCTGACCGCGCACTTTGTCAGGGTTAGCGCCATCCTTGTCCACTTTATTGATTGCGACCACTATTGGAACACCTGCAGATTGAGCGTGGTTAATTGCTTCAACAGTCTGCGGCATCACGCCATCGTCTGCAGCGACCACTAGAACAGCCACGTCAGTTATTTCCGCGCCACGAGCACGCATCGCAGTGAACGCCTCGTGTCCCGGGGTGTCCAGGAACGTAATCTTCCGGTCTACGCCTTCATGTTCAAGGTGAATCTGATAAGCACCAATTCGCTGAGTGATCCCGCCTGCCTCGTTCGCTATGACATTAGTATTGCGCACAACATCAAGCAATTTCGTCTTACCGTGGTCGACATGCCCCATCACTGTGACTACAGGTGGCCGGAGCTCAAGGTTCTCGTCATCTTCATCGTCTTCAGCATTCAAGTCAATGTCAAACTCTTCTAAGAGCTCGCGATCCATATCTTCCTCAGTCACCATTTCAATTGTGTAGCCAGTTTCGGCACCAAGAATTTCGAACAAATCTTCATCTACTGACTGCGTTGCCGTGACAATCTCACCCATTTTGAAGAGCACCATGACTAGGTTTGCTGGGTTTGTGCCAATCTTCTCTGCGAAGTCGGACAAGGTCGCACCCTGACGTAGCCGAATTTTCTGCGTCCCGTCACCTTTGGGGATATTAACACCCTGAACAGTTGGCATCTCCAGAATATCTTGCTCTTGATGGCGAGTCTCAGCGCGGCGGTAGTCAGCCTTTTTCTTCTTCTTACCGCTCCCGAATGCCCCCGCAGTTTGTCCTTTGCCTACGAACGGCCCCTTTTTCTTGAAGTCTTGTGGCTTGGCGTCAGGTTTCTGCCCCTTGACGAACGCCCCAATCACCTGCTTGGAAAAGTCTTTGCGGTCCAGAGGCTTGCCACCAGGTCTTTGCACGCGTGGTGCATTAAAAGTGCCCGCTTTAACGAATGAACGCTCGCCTGGACGTTTTGGACGACCTTGACCTGCCCTGTCCCTTGAGAAGAATGCATTGTGCGCCTTGACTTTATACATCTGGGACGGTTTAGGCACACCAGGAATTGGCGCCGAATCAGACTGCACAGGGCGTGGAATACCGTCGGCTGGCAACTGTTCGGGTGCAACATTTCGCGGAGCACTCTGAGCAGGTGCAGCAGCAGCGGGGCGCGGAATGTTTGGTTTTGCTACCGCCGGCTTGGGGACTGACATTGCAGCAGGACTCTTTACCTCGTCGGGCGCTGGTGCTGCTGGTGTGTTAGCGGTGAGCTTGGCTGCGGGAGTTTCAGGCTTCTTTTCGGGCTCTGGTTTTGGCGGCTGCCCCATTTTCGCGCGCAGTTTACGTTCAAAAATAGGCTCGAGAGTGTCAGTTTTACGTAGACCGTCCTCGCCGAGTTTTGACAACTCCTCGATAATCTTCTCTGGAGCTACATTATACTCCTTTGCGAACTCTTGAATTTTAGCCAATTTTGATACACCTTTCTACCTAACATCTCAATTATTTCTCTTCAGGAGCTTCTGTCTTGCCATCGGAGAAGACGTCAATCTTCCACCCCGTCAAACGAACCGCAAGACGAACATTCTGCCCCTCTTTCCCAATCGCTAGTGATAGTTGATAGTCTGGAACAATTGCCTGCGCAGTCCTGCTCGCCTCGTTAACGATTTTGACACCAGTCGCCTTCGCAGGAGATAGAGAATTCGCAATGAACTTCGCTGGGTTTTCGTCCCACTCGATGATGTCCACCTTCTCGCCACTTAACTCATCAATCACTGCACGTGCGCGCTGACCCATCGGACCGATTAACGAGCCCTTCGCATTGACCCCAGGATCGTTAGACTTGATTGCGAGCTTTGTGCGATGACCTGCTTCGCGCGCTAAGGACATAATTTCCACAGTTTCTTCGCGTAGTTCTGGCACCTCAATCTCGAACAACTTCTTGACTAGATCTGGGTGCGTGCGTGACACAGTAATCTTCGGACCATTCTGACCGTGCGCAATGTCAATCACTAATAAACGATAACGCTGACCCACCGAATAGTTCTCATTTGGCACTTGCTCGTGTGGAGGCAAAGTTGCAGTTATCCCCTCACCGACTTCAAAATACACGTTAGACTTCTGCGCGTCACGTGGTGGCTGACCAGGGCGCTCATGGTCCGCTTCCTTAACGATTCCGGAAATAATTTCATGCTTCTTATTCTTGAGCTGTCCAAGTGCGTGAGTTTCTTCAGCTGCGTTGAGTATCTGTAGAACTATCTGCTTAGCAATCGACAGCGCGCGGAACCCGAACTTTTGTGGCGTCACGTCCACCTCTTCACCAAGTTCATACTCGAACGGGTCTTCATGTTCTTCAACGACTGCCTTCTCGGTCTTGTTGATTATTGGTTTAGCGAAGATGGAAACGGTCCCCGTCTTGCGGTTTAGGACGGCACGCGCAAACTTCTCTGCATCCTCAGTTTTGTGGTATGCAGCCAGTAACGCTTCCTCAATTGTCGCTGACAAGTCCTCAAAGTTGATGTCCTTCTCCTGCGCCAACTCCTTTAATGCGTTGATGTCAATGTTCATGCGTCCTCCTTTTTCTGTTATAAACATTCTATTTTATTTTGAGTTATATCAGTAGTATAGCACTTTTGTCAAAAAAGGTTAAAAAGGGGGTGACATATCACCATTCCACTGTCATCCCTTGGCCTTATGCCTACTGTCACCCTTGGCTTTATGCCACGCTGCGCTGGGTCCATGAACATACTTTTTGGCATCCACGCCTCTGGCTTGCGAAATGTTCCCGAAACCGTCACGTTTGAGTAATTTGACGAGCCCACGCTTAATGTTGGGCAACACTGCAGGTCCTTCATACATCAGCGACGACACCAGTGAAACCAAATCTGCACCGAGGCGTATCTTCGTGTAAGCGTCTTCGGCAGTAAAAACACCCCCGAGCCCAATGATGCACAATTTATCACCGTATTCAAGATATGTGCGTGCGATGAGATCGTTACTGAGTGCCCAAGTCGGCTTGCCGGACATATTGCCGTTCCAGTCGCTCGGTATATACGCATCGCTACCGTCAACATTTTTGAACGCGCGGTCTTTACGCAAGTTAGATACAGTCACACCTTGCACGTCATGCTTCACCACTACATCAAGTAACTTCTTGAACTCGTCCCACGACTTGTCACTCGGCATCTTTAATGTTAATGGCTGCGACCGCTCAATTTTATCAAGCTCTGTCAACAATGCGTCAAGGCGCTCTGGGTCGTTAAACGGCTCACCTTTGAAAGTGTTCGGGCACGAGATGTTAGCCTCGAGATAAGCAGTTTTGTCCGCGAGCGCAGCGAGCGAGTAAGCGTAGTCCTTTATGCCCTCTGCATCGTCAGCAGCGAAAGCGTCATTTGTGCGTGCGAAGGACTGTCCGACCCGTAGAGTCTTTGAGCTGGAGTGGGCCTTCGAGACGATCTTTTGCACTTCATCTACACCCTCATTAGCGAGCCCCACGTAGACCATCATGCTCTTGGCTTTCGGCAGGCGGCGGAACCAGGGCTTGGGGTTTCCAGGGCAATACCGCGCCGTCGTGGACCCGAACGCTGCGTAGCCAAACCCGAGCCCCTCCATAACAGTAGCGGTGACTGCATTCTTGTCAAACCCTGCGCCTAGACCAATTGGGTTGATGAACTCAGTTTCTTTGAACCGCGCAATCTTCTGCTTGAGCATCGGGTTCTCATAATGCATCGAATACTTGATGAACCACCGAACCAGTCTATTGCCCGATGCCCACTGGCTAACGCTAATCATTTTGGAGTGCGCGCCGTCTGGTGTTGAAAAGTTGAACATTAACGGCTTGAAGACTAGTTTATAGCCCCAAGTAGCACAAAACTGCAGTAAAAACCTCATAATCTCTCCTTTTCGTCAATATTTATTACTGGGATGTTGCTGGTGTCACTCGTGATAGAGATGAAAACTGAAGTATTGTCATTGCTTAGGTAATATTCTTGGCGATTCTTCCTCTTCCTGCTACTCAAATACACCTGGACAATGCCTATTCCAATCAATAGCGCTATGATTATGACTATAATTTCGATTATGTGAAATACTGAGTAGACGAAAATGTCAAGCACACCCAGCACGGCAAGTAAAATAAGCACTATGCCGATGGTAAGAATTAGTTTCGACTGTTTAATCATCACTAGTATAGCACATTACAGCCAGTTAGAGTAACCGTTCTTGATGACGTTCTCCGCGAGTTCAGCGCCACCCGACTCCAAGACCTTGCCATTAGCGAAAATATGCACGAAATCAGGCTTTATATAGTCTAGCAGGTGAGTATGATGGGTAATCAGTATTGTCCCGAACCCCTGCTCGCCTTTTGCAGCGTTAACGCCCTCACCAACGATTTTCAGTGCGTCCACGTCAAGCCCCGAATCAGTCTCATCAAGTATCGCAAATTTTGGCTTGAGTAGTTTGAGTTGCAGTATTTCTGTCCGCTTCTTCTCGCCACCAGAAAAGCCCAAGTTTACGCTACGGTTGGCGAACTCGACAGGAATCTTGAGGTTGCTCATCTCGGCTTGCAGCAACTTTACCCAGTCACGAACGTTAATCTGGGTCCCCGTGACGGCGTTGACTGCTGCGCGAAGGAAATTGCTCAAGTTTATCCCGTCAATCTCAGTGGGCAGTTGCTGTGCCAGGAAGAGCCCCGCCTTCGCCCGCAGGTCAGGCGTCAGGTCCTGTATTTCTTCACCGTTGAGTTTAATACTACCGTGCAAGACATCATATTTCGGGTGACCTGCTATACTATAGGCAAGAGTTGATTTTCCAGAGCCGTTCGGACCCATTATTGCGTGGGTCTCACCCTCATTTACTGTCAGATTGACGCCATTGAGAATCTGTTTCCCATCCACGCCAACTTGTAGGTCTTCTATTTCGAGCACATTCATTTTTCCTCCAATACCGCTTCGATTCCCTGTTCAAAATGTTCAAGTTCAGCCTCAGTGATGCTCACGTCTGCCAGCGCACCAAGCAGAAATCCGCGGACAACAAGGCTTTTCGCAGTCCTCTCGTCAATCCCACGAGACATTAAGTAGAACAGCTGCTCATATTCAAAGCGTCCAGTTGCTGATGCGTGCCCCGCAGAGATGATGTCACCCTCAAATATTTCCAAGTTCGGCTCGCTCTGTGCCTTCGCCCCCTGAGTCAACAGTAGATTACGGTTCTCTTCATAGGTTATAGTGTCCTTGGCGCCAGGATTTATCAATACATTGCCCTGCCAGCTAGATTTTGAAGTTCGGTCCGACAACACACACTTCGAGAGCAAATTCGAGCGGCACTTCTTCGCGTTATGTTCAATACTCACTCGCGTTGACAGCTCAGTTTCCCCAGCAACAAGTGATGCTTGACGAATCAACACACTGCTTCCTTCACCGTCTAGCGAAATGTCGAGGTCGATGCTAATTTCAGGTGTCTGCGACTGCTGAAAGCCATTAGTGGTATCGGCACTAGCGCGGGTTAAAGGGTATGTCAAAATCAATATTTCAAGCGCCTCATTTTCCGCAAGGCTTAACTTCTGCTTGATACTCTCGTTGATAAAAACTAGCCTATCCAACACTGCCCTCCATCTGTAGTTGTATCAGCCTGTTGAGTTCAAGTGCATATTCCATTGGTAACTCTTTCGCAATCGGCTCGATGAACCCACGGACAATCATCGCCATCGCCTCGGTCTCGTCAATCCCACGCGACTGCAGGTAGAACAGTTGATCCTCCGAAATCTTGGAAACCGTCGCTTCATGCCCCTGTTTCACGTCATCTTCATTAATCATATTCACTGGGTAAGTGTCGGTCCGCGAATAATTGTCCACAAGTAGCGCATCGCAAACTACATTTGAACTTGACCCCTTAGCGCCTTCGACGATTTTAACGAGCCCCCGATAACTAGTGCGTCCGCCATTTCTGGACACCGACTTCGACACAATATTACTGTGCGTATTCGGGGCAAGGTGTATCATTTTCGCGCCAGTGTCCTGATGTTGAACCCCCGCAGCGAGCCCAATAGTCAAGGCTTCTCCCCTGGCACCTTCACCCGCCAAGACACACGTGGGATACTTCATAGTCTTCATCGAGCCGATATTGGCATCAACCCACTCCATCTGACCGCCCTCCTCAACAAATGCACGCTGCGTAACGAGGTTGTAGACGTTATTGGACCAGTTCTGAATTGTGGAATACCGCACCTTGGCATTTCGCTTGACGACTATCTCCACCACACCAGAATGCAGAGAGTTCTCGGTATAAATCGGCGCTGTGCACCCCTCAATATAGTGGACTTCGGCGCCTTCGTCCGCAATAATCAGCGTCCGCTCAAACTGCCCCAAGTTCATAGTGTTCATCCGAAAATACGCTTGAAGTGGTATCTCAACCTTAACACCTTTGGGCACATACACAAACGAACCACCACTCCACACCGCCAAGTTAAGGCTCGCGAGCTTATTGTCATCGTCTGGCACCACTTTCCCAAAATACTGCTGAAACAACTCGGGGTGTTCGCGTGCCCCAGTCTCAGTGTCCAGAAAAATTACACCCTGCTTCGAAAGGTCCTCACGGATAGAGTTGTAGACGACTTCCGACTCATACTGCGCAGCGACGCCAGCCACCAACCTCTTTTTCTCCGCGTCTGGTAGCCCAAGCTTGTCATAAGTGTTGCGTATCTCTTCGGGAACATCCTCCCATGAACTCGCTGCGTCCGCCTCAACGTCACCGTCCATTATTGGTGCAACGAAATACTTGAAGTCCTGGTAGTTCAGACCGCTCAAATCTACACCCCACGATGGGTTTTCCTTATCAAGAAACAGTTTATAGCCCTTCAGTCGGCGCTCAAGCATCCAAGCAGCCTCCGACTTCGCAGACGATATTTTACGCACTACAGCTTCAGAAAGTCCCCTGGCAGCGTTCTCCCCCGCGGCGTCAGAATCCTTCCAGTCGTAGTCATACTGGTCAAATGCGGCAATTATTTCTCTGTCCGTTGCGATATCACAAGTATAGCGCGTTGAGGGTGTCTAGTATAGAAAATTAACTCTAACGCGTCTCAAGCAAACAGGAAATCCGTCTAGATATTGCATCTAATGGCTGTAAAATCCGCACATTTTCGCCCAATAACTCTTCAAGCTCAGGCTGGACATTCAGGTAATGTGTGCACGCCAAGATGACCTGGTCGATACCCTCTTTCTGGACCAGATTGACCAATTCGGTGGCATTTTTCGACGTCCACTCACCCTTTTCGATCAGTTTTGCCCAGTCTGCACAATTAGGCTCATACACTTCGAAACCTTGGGCCCACTTAGACTTCAACATTGCGTAGCGTGCAGATTTCAGCGTGCCTGGGGTGGCAAGCACAGCGATTTTCCCAGTGCTAGTCGCCAAACTAGCGGGCTTGATCATTGGCTCGAACCCTACGAACACGGTGTCAGGATACATTTTGCGCAGGCGGTCTATTGCGAGTGCAGTCGCGGTGTTACATGCCAGAACCACAAGGTCCACTTTCGTCATATACTCTTGAATCTTCGCAACAGTAAGTGAATACACCTCGTCGGCAGTTTTTGCACCGTAGGGAACATTTTCAGGGTCAGTGACCACTATCAACTCATCATTCGGGCGCACTTTCTGCAATTCATTGGCAACATACCGACCACCTTCACCTGAATCAAACACCAGAATCTTCGCTTCCTGCGTGCCAATCGCGTCTATGAAACTTTGCCCGCGCTCCGCATAGTTCTTAAAGTAGTCAAAACTAGCACCAGCGGGAGAAAAAAGCACTACATCACCGGGGCACGCAATCTCCTTCACTCGCTCTAACACTGGCAGCAAGGGATTACCACGAGTTGCAGGCGTAACATATTCAAGCACATTTTCGGCGACGACAGCACCTGCCACTTTCACAACACTATCGCGCACTTGAGCAGAGTTTTCACCAAATAGCACCACTTTACGGACACCTCCAGTTTTGTACATGTACGAAACTACGTCTGCCAGCTCCGAATAGTCCCCACCTTTGGACTTACCGCCAATAATGAGTATCTTCGGCTCGTCAAAGCTCTTCAGCGCCGCAACTGCAGAACTCGGTGTTGTCGCTATCGAGTCGTCGAAATACTTCACACCATCCACTTTCCGCACCAGCTTGAGACGGTGATCAAGCCCTGAAAATGATGCTACTCCTGCGAGGATGTCACGCTCTTGAATTTCGGGAAACTGCGCCTTACATGCCAGTGCTGCCGCCTGCGCATTCTGAAAGTTGTGCTCGCCGGGGAGTTGGACTGAAGCGGCGAGCCGCACCAAAAAATCGGCGCCAAAAAGCGTAGCCCCCTTAATCGGATAGGCAAACTTGCAGGCAACGCTGTCTTCGGCAATGCGCTTTATGAGCCTGTCATCACTATTATACACCAAAATGTCTTCGTGCGACTGGTATTTCAAAATATTCTTCTTCGCGTTCACATACTCCTCAAACGAATCGTGGACGTCAAGGTGATCCGGCTCTAAAATCGTGAGCACTGCGACGTCAGGTGAATTTTTTGCGTCCCAGAGCTGAAAACTTGACATCTCGAAGACCACAACGTCATCCTCACTGATTTCAGGTAGAATTGAAAGTGCTGGAACCCCGATGTTGCCTAAAAGATGCACCTTTTTCCCTGCGGCACGTAGAATTGATGCTATCAAGGAGGAAGTTGTGCCCTTACCCTTGCTGCCCGTGACTCCGAAAACTGGACAGGGACACGCTTGCAGAAACTGATTTGTTGAGGTCCATACTTTATTCTTGCTGGGTAACTTGGCCGGTGCAACTCCAGGGGAACGTATAATCAGGTATTCTGCGGGAATCTCCGAGAAAGACTTGAAATCTGCATTTGGGTAATTCTCGTCCGCAATCTTAATATCCCCATTAGGAAACATGTCCTTAAAATAGGCGAAATTGGCACGTCCTTCAACACCAAAACCTGCAATGACAACTTTCTCTATAAATATCAACTACTCTCAATCAGTATAGCACATTCAACGGACCGCGGAAAGTATTTCTAACACGATGCTCGACGGAATGCCCCTGCGCGCAGCCTGCCCAAAAACTCGTCGCTTTGCCTTGTCGATGTCAAGTGTATTTTGCGCCTGCCTGAACTTCTTGAGCACATACTCCTTCTGCACTTCGGCAATTACATCGCGGTCAACTTCTGCCACGAGCTCCTCAGCGATTTCGTCGGGAACTCCTTTTTCCGCCAGCCTCCTCTTCGCGACTCGGACACCGCGGTTTCTCAGGAATAACTCATCGTGCAGGAGTGCACGGCCATAGCTCTTGTCATCAAGCAACGCGAGTTCTTCTAGCCGGTCAACAACTTTACTCACGGCAACCTCAAGCTGCACCTTGTCTTCGTGGGTCGGTGCGGACGGTTGGCGCACGGGCGCGGGGTGTGCGCGCGTTGGATCCTCGGGACAAGCCCAAGGATGACATGGCAGGGGCCAAGGATGACATGGCGCGGGCGCACTTTGCTCCCCCCGGGTCGGT
>JAISRT010000005.1 GCA_031273495.1 Candidatus Ancillula kalotermitis
GTCACCCTTGGCTTTATGCTTACTGTCACCCTTGGCTTTATGCCGAGGGTCCAGAGACACACCACGCCATTATGGATCCTCGGGACAAGCCCAAGGATGACATGGGACGGACAAGCCCGCGCCTGCCCTTGGCTTTATGCCGAGGATCCAGTGTTGATGTGGATTCTCGGGACAAGCCCAAGAATGACAGAGCAGACAAGCTCAAGAACGACAGAGCAGATAAGCCCAAGAATGGCGCACTTTCGCCTAGCGTAGATCTTCTGAGTAGGTTATCTTCCTGTTCTTGTGGTCCCCTGCAACTACCGAAATCTTGGCATTCCTGGAGTATTCGCTGAGCACTGAGATGTCGTCAGTCGGTGTCCAAGATGTGAGCGGATTGTTCACGGCACGCATATAGGCATCGTAAATCTTGTTGAAGCAGAATCCTTGGGGGGTCTGCACGGTGGCAAAGTCGTCGCGGTTCTGGGTCTGCCACCTGCCGTCAATCTTCTGGACAATAGTCTCAGCCACGGGGACAATTGGCTGGACAGCATCTGATGAGTCTAGCGCATCGACTACACTTTTTATCACCTCAGGGGTCACATACGCGCGTGCAGCATCATGTATAAGCACTTTACCCGACTTCTCGTTCAACTCCTCCAAGTCTTGTTCGATACGCTTAAGCCCTGCAAACGAGGACTCGAAACGGGAAATACCGCCCTCAACCATCCCCCTGAACTTCGCGAAACTATTGCGTTGTATGAGTTCCTGTGCCTTAGTCAAATACTTCTCGTTCATAACCACGAATATTCGGTCAATGTCCCCGCACTTCTCAAACGCGTCGATTGCATGCTCAAGAACAGTGCGATTGTCAATTAGCGCGAACTGCTTCGGGGTGTCATTGTTACCGAAGCGCACACCGTTTCCGCCTGCCAAAATTAGTACATAGTTCATAAGTGCACGCTCCGTCCGCCCTCCAACTCACCGCTGGACATGGAAAATATGGGCCACACTGACCACTGGTGCGAGATCAACAAAAAACTGCTGTCCGAGCCCAAACTCCTTGCCGTCTAACAAGTCAACAACTCTAAAAGTCCCCGGTAGATTCAGCGCAGTGTAGTCCAAATAAACCGTTGACTTCTGCGCATTCCCGCAGTCTAAGTTGATAACAACGATAATAGTGTCATCCTTGCCATCGCGCGTGAATTTGCCTGGAATATGACGTGAAATACACAAAATAGCATCATTATCTGTAGTCTGGACCTGTAAATCGTGAAAATTCTGACAAGCGAAGTGCTCTTTACGAATCTGATTTAACCGAGTAAGCAGTGCCCGCATCCCGAATTGATCCACTTTCGACCAGTCACGTATTTTGATTTGATACTTCTCAGAGTCTACATGCTCCACAGCGTAAGTCCCATCTGGGTTTTGACGCTGCTGATGTTCGACGAACTCGTAGCCCGCATAAATCCCCCAAGTCGGCGACCCCATCGCAGCGAGTATTGCACGGACAGCATGCGCGCTAGCACCACCAACGGCAAGATAGTCAGTGAGGTTGTCTGGTGTTGTCGGCCAGAATGATGGGCGGAACCAGAACGAATCGTTACCAGCGACCTGCGGCAGGAATTCAGACAGCTCCTGCTTAGTGTTGCGCCACAAGAAATACGAATGACTCTGGTCAAATCCGACGAGCCCAAGTGTCTTCATCATCGAGGGCAATGTGAACGCTTCCGCAAGCCAAATAACTTCAGGGTTACTCCGTTTGATGTCAGCGATGACGAACTGCCAGAACCAGACTGGCTTAGTGTGCGGGTTGTCAATCCTAAAAACGGTGACACCAGTCGAGATCCAAAAGCGTAAAATTCGAAGCACCTCTTCAACAATGCCGTCGGGGTCAGTGTCAAAGTTCAGCGGGTAGATGTCCTGGTATTTCTTCGGCGGGTTCTCGGCATAGGCGATGCTACCGTCCGGACGTGTCACAAACCAGTCAGGATGCGCTTTAACCCACGGGTGGTCGGGCGACGCTTGTAGAGCAATGTCTATCGAAACCTCCAGTTCAAGCTCCTTTGCCCGCGCGACAAACTGCTTGAAGTCGGAGAGTGTCCCCAAATCAGGATGTATTGCGTCATGCCCGCCGAGTTCACTGCCTATCGCCCAAGGTGACCCGACGTCGTCTGCCCCCGCATCCAAAGTGTTGTTCTTACCTTTACGGAATGACTGCCCGATCGGATGAATCGGTGGCACATAGATCACATCAAACCCCATATCTTTAACGCGGTCCAACGACTTAGCAGCAGTCTTGAAATTGCCCGAAATGATAGAGCCATCAGCGTTTTGCACTGCGCCCTCACTCCTGGGGAAGAACTGATACCACGAGCAGAACGAGCTCAACGGCCGCTGAACTGTGAGCGGATACTTCCGAGAGGCTGAAACTAGCGTGCGCATTGGGAAGCTGTTCCAAATGTCGTGAATCTGATCACTCGACGCAGCGTTTAAGCGGTCCTGCACTAGAATATTCGAGTCCGTTAACGATTTGCTGACGTTGCGGAGTGTCCGAATTGCATCATCCATATAGGCATTGTCGTAATTTGGCGTAATTGTCCCCTGCTCGCGTTCAAGTTGGTTCGCCCACTTCTCAAAGACTAGCGCGCCCATACTGAAAGTCAAGTCCACGTCAATCTTTCCTGGCACTTTAATCCACGCGATATGCTCCCAAGTGTGATAATCATCTGACCAGCCCTCAATATAGAACTGCGACTCCCCTACTTTTGACGGCGCCTGCACTAGAGCCTGCCAGTTATCATCGCCAGAATACCCCACTGGATGCATCGGAAAACGTCTCTCACACCCGTCCACGTCGACAACCACTGCCGTCGCCCCCAACCTGTCATGGCCTTCACGGAATATTTTAGCGTCTATCGGGAACACTTCGTCCGTTATAACCTTCGGCGCGAACCTACCGCCTTCGAAAGCTGGAGAAACATTGATTACAGGGAAGCGCTCAATAATCTCAACTTCTGGAAGTGAACTTGATGCCACCTTGGCTCGGTGCCTAGCCTTCTCAGTAGCGCTACTTTTGCTCTTCGCGAGCGTATCGTCTTTTACAGGTTTTACCGTAGAACTTGAGATGTTCGGGTTCTTCACAGTCGGTTTAATCGGTTTTGCCATTCTATCCTCCTTTAACTACCACGGGCGTAGAGTAGTTCCTTCCTGCGGCTTCACCGCGTCCTGTCCTTTTTGATAATCCTCCTGGGCATTCTTATTGGTGGCGTAAAGTTCTTGTAGTTTAATAGAGTCAATACTGTTGTCAATCGACTGGTCACTGAGCTTGTTAATTTCCTGATCATTAAGCTTCTGGTCAATCTCATTGTCAACCATCTGCCCGTCTAGACTATGTGCTTCCTCAAGAAGTTTGCTATACCTGTCCTTGTCCTCCTCGAGCAGCGTCGCATTCATCTTCATCGGGTCTTCGCCTAGAATTGAGCAGTTCGACGCTATCTGTGTCCGAGAAATGAACGCCTGCAGATAGAGTTGCGCGGCTGACCGTAGCGTTGCTGGCTGGTCAGTCCGAGTCGCTAGTAATTCACCACTGCGCTCAATAGAATAGGATAAGTTAACATCAATTGAGCAAATGTCCGAAATGTCGTTACTATTCTCGATTAGTGACCTCGCCTGGTTGAAACTATCGCGTGCATCTACTTGCTGGTCTAGTTGGTAATACGCGACACCCGAGTTAAAATAGAGCTTCCAGTTTTCGTAGCCTAGCATATTCCCTGAGTTCTCGAGCTTAGACACTGCGCTGGTCCAGTTCTTGGCACTTATTGAAGAAATGGCATCGGACATCGACAACATTGACCCAAGGAGTGACACCGGAATCAACAAGAGCACTGCCAGAAGTAGTATAACGAGAACATTACGTATCAAGCGTCGACGCAGGTTGCCGAACAGTTTTAACCCTAGTGGTTTCAGTTTCTTGAAGAGTAACTTAAACATTGATTACCTCTTTCAGACTTCCGAGCGAAATGAAGAAAAACAGCTCAATTAACACCAAAATACCGAACCCCATAACGAATGGCCAGATGATGAGATTTGTGTAGGTCTTAGTCTGGAAACTCTGGTTATATATCCACGAGTTCGCGTAGACACTCTTTGCCGATTTGATGACTGGTTCGTTTGAAGTTCTAGTCTCATACTTCAGGTTCAAGTTTTGTGCTACTGAAGTTAAAAGTGGCTCGTTTAGTGTTGAGGTTGCATCTTGCCCAGTAGACGGATCTTTAATAAAGTCGACAGTATTTGATGAAATTGACTTTCTCGGTCCAGAATCAGCACTAGACATTAAGTTGTCTATCGCGGTCATATCTGGGGAGTAACTTAACATTCGCGCTGGTGTTGTTGAACCATATCCAAAAACCTCGCCGCCGTCTATTTCTTGGCGTAGAACTGAATAGCCACCAATTTTCTCACCAGAGGGCACATCGCCATCCGAGAAGTAATACAGGAATATTCTACTATTGGGCTTGACGTCTTTAATATGGACAACTGCATCATTGAGTACTGACACTAGGGATACAAGGTCAGTGCCTTTCGAGTATTTTGTTATCTCCGGTGTGATACTGCGTGCCCAGTTTATTGTCGAGTCCACGTCTCTGGTCAGCGGCAACGAAATGTTGGAGACTGAGTTGAAAACTATGCCAGTATATTCACTAGGCGGCAGATAATTCACTAGACTTTCAACATCTGCCCGCACTTTATCTAGCCTAGTTGTGCCGTCCTGCGGGTCGTCAAGCGCGGACATTGAGCCAGAATTGTCGACTGCGAAGACTGCCACTATATCTGAGACGCTCTCGTCATTGTCAACGCTCTGAGTAGAAGGTCCGAGACAAATACAGAGCAGTAATACCGACATCAGTAGGCGCCGTATCCATGTTCCTTTCGTGGAGTCGAAACGCTTCGGGGTGACCACTATTATTTGCCAAGTGCACAGCGCGATCATTAGCGCAAACAGCGGTAGTGTAACGTAAAGTGGGAAAAGTGGCTGTAGAATCATCGCTTTAACCTCCAACTGATCAGTAAGTATCCGAAGAACGCCGGAATGAGGAAATATAGTATAATGTGCGGGTGATCAAAAATGGTCCACTGGTTATTGAGCAGCAGTTCGACCTTTTCTTTTTCCTGAATCTGGTTGACTATCAAATCTACTGAAGTGGTACTATTCGCGGCGTAATACTCACCATTTATGCTCTGGGTCATTTCGCGTAGATTCAGTTCGTCCGCTTTGCCTTCCTGGTCATGTTTGCCCGAAAAAATTGTGTAGAGCTTGATACCGCGTTTATTGATCATACTGGCTGCATTGTTAATGCTGAAGATAGGATTACCAGACATCACATTGTCAGTCGCGAAGATGAGTGATCTTGACCTATTCGAAGAGAAGTCGCCGAACTGGAGTGAACAATTAATCAGGCCATCACCAATTAGACTGGCGGAATCTATACGGGAAGTGGTGCCAGCGAGAAAAGACATCAACGTTTTGCGGTCCGAAACTGACAATGAGTCCAGATTAGTGTTGTTGTAGACGAGGTTAAGCGTAGATATCGCGCTGTCGAGGAGTGTCTGGACTTGCGAATAGTCATCAGTAAGCGGAAAAACCGTTCTTGAGGTCGAGTCAAAGATCTGAAACGCAATGCGCTCACCAGTGAAGTTCGAAACGATCTGTTTGTAACTCTGCAAAATCTGCTTGTCAGTAGTCAAAACTGACCCCGAAACGTCAAGACATAGGACAATATCACGGCTCTTCGCATCCGATTGGCTCGCTTCAATTGACCCTGGCCGTCCGTAAAGCAGTGTCGTGGCAATAACGATAAGCACTATGAAGACGGTCAGTATCCGTGAAAGCATTCGCCAAGTCTTCTGCAACTTGTCGATTTCACTTTGCAACTCGGCACTTTCACTTGTCCCGACATCTGTCAGCACATAGTAATTCTTATTGACTTGGCTGAGCTCGAGTAGATTGCTCCGTCGTTTCTCCATAACGAAATGTGCTACAATAATGATAAGTACCAAGACTGCGAAAACAGTAGCAAATATAGGCGTTGTAAATGTCATGACCACCGCCTTAAAATACTCTTTACGAATTCCACAGCATCTTCAGGCGACATAATGTCCTGCTCAGCCGTGCGGTTCTTAAACTCAGGGTTATACAGTTCGGCAATCGAGTCATGTAAAATAGTTAAGCCCTCCTTGCCTTCTAGGTCACGTTTTGTCATAGACCTCAAGTCATCACCAGAACGCTCAGATGCATATTTACGCAGTGTTGATGCGGTTTCATAATACACGCCGTCCTCGTTAAGCTGCCCATTTTTGAACAGGACAAGTATTTCATCGAGTAATGCAAAGTATTTCGCACGTAGTTCGCGCACTGGTGGCTTAGGTTTGTGCCGAGAAAGGTAACTCTTACGGAAGTTCGCGACTGAGTTGATGAGCATAATGATGATCAGACTGAGGATGAGTATAGCCCCCACAAATCCCAACAACGTCAAGCCGACAGAATACGGCAGAGGAGCGACAAATCCGTCTGGTAAGTCTAACGCGAAGTTGATGCTAAAGTTTGGCAACTTCCCTCCTCGTCATAATCCTAGTCAGTTTCTTGAAGAAATCTTTGCTCCCACTTGTGCTAATGTGTGGCACCCCTGCGCGCTGTAGTTCGAACGCTAGTTTTTTGCGGTTCATCTGGATGTTTTTCTTAGTAGTCGACTCAATCTGAGTGGTCCGAAAAAACGCAGGTAAGTGCTGTCGGTTCTTGATGTCGATGATTAGTCCGTTCGATTTCGGCAGCTCGGGCTTGAATGGGTTGAGCGTCTGGATTGAGACTGCGAAGACGTCGTGGCGTGCCTTGAGCTTGCGGATGAGGTTTATGAATTGCGCCTGGACATGAAACGCGGTAGTCTCGTCGAAGACCAACACTATAAAGGTCCGCTTGTTGAAATGTTCGTTGGCATAGACTAGTACTTTCGAAAATGACCTGTTCGGAGCGTTAACAGTAGAGATTTTCTCGACCTTATTGAGCATATCGGACACCTCGACAAAGCTCAGTTTAGCCCTTTCCACCATAATTTTGTCCTGGTCGCCCGCTAGAACACCGACCGCATCATAGCGCATAGAGCTTAAATACCCAAAAGTGTTGCACACCGTTCGCACGACATCAATTTTGCGCTCACCGGAACTTGACCTAGTCACCATTTCACGCCCAGAATCCAATATAAATGACAGATTAGTGTTCGAGTCTGCCTGAAACTGCTTCAAAACTAGCGCGCCGGTTTTCGCAGTTGCCTTCCAATCGATATTCTTGATATTGTCGCCAGGTTGATACTGCCCGAACTCTGCGAAGTCCTGCCCAATGCCCTTGAAAATGGATGGGTGGGCGCCCTCAATTATACCGAAAGTCTTGCGGACAATCGGCAACTTCACGAACGATGCCCAAGCCCGGTATTTATTAATATCTCTGCTTGAACTACTCGGACTTCTGTGGCTAAGGTACTGGGACAACCTGGAAAATCCTATCTATAATAGTTTCCACCATAACATCTTCCGCCATCGCGTCAAAAGTCCTCAATATACGGTGGCGAAGAACTGAGTAACGCACATCACGGACATCTTCAGGGATAACATACCCACGACCTTGTAATAACGCTAACGCCTGGCAGACCCTAATAAATGCAATTGACGCGCGCGGCGAAGCACCGACCCGAACTAGTTTATCAAGCCCCACGATTGGGTTCGGCCCACCACCCCTTGACGTCGAGATCAGTGACACGATATAATGAATAATTGTCGGCGAGACGAACACCTGCTTCGAGAGGTCCTGGACATACTTAATGTCTTCGAGCGACACGATATAACCACGCAGAGGTGCGTCAAACTTGCCCTCTACGACATTGTTCAGTATTTTGACTTCTTCCTCGGGTGTCGGGTATGTGATAATCTCCTTCAATAGGAAACGGTCCATCTGGGCTTCGGGTAGTTGATAGGTGCCCTCTTCCTCAATTGGGTTCTGCGTCGCGATGACCATAAACTGCGGAGGTAGTGGATATGACTTCTCGCCAATTGTGGTCTGACGCTCCTGCATCGCTTCGAGCATAGCGGACTGCGTTTTGGCACTTGAGCGGTTGATTTCGTCCAGGAGAACAAGATTTGCGTGCACAGGTCCGAGCTGCGTGGAGAACTTGCCAGTGCCGTAATTATATATCTGGGAGCCCACGATGTCGGACGGCATGAGGTCCGGTGTGCACTGGATACGGGAGAACTTGCCCTGGATCGCTGCGCAGAGAACTTCGGCGGCAGTAGTTTTCGCTAGACCGGGAACCGATTCGATCAGGATGTGTCCGTCTGCAATTAGGGTCAGCATCATCGAGGTCCAAAGCGACTCCTGGCCAATTACACGCTGCGAGAAGATGTTCTTGATCCTCGTTATGATGTCATTTGCCTTCTGCAAGTCATTGTGCTGTATATTGCTGGTCTGCTGCGCGATATTGGCGGCAATCTTCGGCATACTGCCAGTCGTATTCGGTGCAGGCGAACTGGTAGACTGCCCGAACGCGTTAACATCGGCAGTGGCATTTCGGCGAGGTGCGCGCTGGGGCATCTCGGCTGGACTTCTAGTTTCATTTTCCATATCTCAAGTATAGCACATAACTTCATTCGCATGCGGGCGCCTGAGTTCTAATCGCTAGCGCAACACCCAACCGGGTTCGAAGAACCCAGAAAGGTGGTACACTATGTATATGAACAAATATACTAATAGTCATGATCCCGAGTTTATCACTTGATGTGGGCAGTTACCCCACAAAACACTGAAACAATCGGAAAAAACGGAGAATGCCTCGGCGTGTGAATGTATGACACGGTGAAGATGTGCTATAATATATATTATGGTATCTATCAGAAAGATTAAGAATCGCGAGGGCATTGAATAT
>JAISRT010000026.1 GCA_031273495.1 Candidatus Ancillula kalotermitis
TCGTGTCAGTGGATTTTCAAGTTTACGAGCCACAATGGACAACTTGTTGTATATTTTTGGCGACAAACGCAGAAAATCGAGCGATTAGCGAGATCCTCGGGACAAGCCCAAGGATGACATGGGGCGGACAAGCCCAAGGATGACATGGGGCGGACAAGCCCAAGGATGACATGGGACGGACAAGCCCAAGTATGACATGGGACTGACAAGCCCAAGTATGACAGTAGAGGGGCGTGTTTGTGTCACCCTTGGCTTTATGCCGAGGGTCTATGGAGTACATCGTGTTAGTGGATCCTCGGGACAAGCCCAAGTATGACATGGGACGTCAATCGCACTTCTGACACTTGAGTTCGATGCGCAGACTGCATAGCGAGCGCTGAGGAGTGGGGCTCAAGGCGTGAGCAGTATCTTGGAAAGTGTGGCAAACTGCTCGATTGATAGTGTCTCAGCACGGGCAAGTGGGTCAATCTGCAGAGAGTCAAGTTTCTCTGCCACCTCAATCTTATCGAAACCGCTCTGCCCCAGGAGAGATTTCAGCGTCTTGCGCCTCTGGCTGAACCCTAGGTTGATCAATGAGAAGACGTCGTCACGATGCACGCCAGTAGTAAAACTTTTTGGCTGAGTGTGACGGACGAAGTGGACCAGCTTAGAATCAACTCGTGGGACTGGAAAAAATGCACTGCGCGGGACCACACCTGCGATAGTAGCGCTGCCAAACCAGTTCAACTTTGCACTAGGAATGCCGTAGACTTTGCTCCCCGGAGCTGCACACAAGCGTTCGGCAACTTCCGCCTGCACCAACACTAGCGCGGACTTAACAGACTCGAATCTCGAGAGCACAGTGAGTAAAATCTGGGTGCCCACGTTATAGGGCAGGTTAGCGACCAGTTTAGTCGGTGTGACGTCAAGTGATGATGGCTTCAACTCTAGCGCATCTTGGCTCAAAACGCTCAAGTTGTCTGCGAACTCGGGCGCGTGACGCTCAACTGTAGACGGTAGCAAATCCGCCAGCCGTTTGTCCAACTCAACAGCAACTACACTAGCGTTAGTGCCCAGTAACCCTAGAGTTAATGAACCGAGACCAGGTCCAACTTCTAGAATAGTGTCCGTGGCGTGAATCTTCGCGGTGTCTACTATTTTCTGCACCTGCCCTGAATCCACCATAAAGTTTTGTCCCAACATTTTCGACGGCGAAATCTGTGCATCCTGGCAAAGGGTGCGTATTCTCGATGCGGATAAATACTCTACTACCACAGTATAGCAAATTTTACAGCTTTATGATGATTTTTCGCGAATAGAGCACTGCTGCCACAGCGTAGACTAGCATTGTTAGTGTCAATGCAAAGAGTGGGCATGCGATTTCTGGTTGCCACACCTTGAGAAAGTATTCCTCATAGGCGAAATGGAAGATTGAATTGTATCCCGTGGGTGAGGCTGTAGTCTCGATGTCGATGCTATTGGTCACAGTGTTTATAAATTCGCACGCTACGTAGGAAACTAGTGAGTTGACGCCCAAGACTAGTGCTAGTGGCGCGAATCGATCCCATTTCTTAATGTCAACGATAAAATACAGCAATGCCAAGCAAATGCAGAATATAGACGCGGTGAGCAGCACAAATGAGGGTGACCAAATCTTCTTGTTGAACGGTAGGAATGTTGAAATTAACATAGCGAACACAAAAAGCACACCAGCAGACAGTATCAACTTCTTCAGCACACATCGCTTGCCATCCGCGGTCTTAATCAAATAACCCACCAAGAAGCCAATCATCACACTCGCTATTGCAGGGATTGTCGAGAGCACGCCCTCGGGGTCAAATGTAGAGAATTGGTCGGTATACATATGCCCTGGGCCGATGAGAACAGTGTCAAAACGCGTCAGAACATTGTCAGAATAGGCGGAATACCCGTTAAACAGTAGCAGAACGGCAGAATATGCCACCAGAATCGCAAGGATGACGCACGGGAAGTATTTTTTCTTCAGGTAGAACGCTAGCAGGGAAACTGCGCAGTAGGTCAACGCTATCCTCGTCAAGGCACCCGAAACGCGGATATGCACAAATAGGTTACTAAAACTCATACCCAGTCGGTCCACAAAATCAGCACCTTTCGCGAGGTTATAGTTTGAGAGCAGTATGCCCAGAGTTGAAATGCTTACCGCAATGAGGATTAAAAGTGCGGTCCGCTTGAAAATATGCTTCAGAACGCGGGCAGTAGGCTCGAACCCATTCTTCGAGAGTGAGAAGCAGATTGAGGCGCCCATAACCAGCAAGAACATAGGGAAAACGCAGTCGGCGAGAGTAACTCCGTTAAAGTGAGTGTGCACGAGTTGTGCTGGTGCGGTTTCGTTGTCTGGGATAAACTCGACGAGCAACATAAGGAACATTGTCACGCCACGAAGCACGTCAACGGACTTGATGCGGGCAGTGCGCACGTAATTTACGGTTGAATCGACAATACCCCCCTAGCGCATGACTTCCTCGATATTCTGCCCGGTTGCCTTCGCGAACTTCGCTGGATAGTCGGCTGGGCTACCTATAGTGCGGACGTCTTGGAGCACAAGGTTGTCGATGCCTTTCTCGCTCAGTTGCTTTACTAAACGCTTAACGTCATCATTACTCATAACCGTCGGGTCTATCGTCGTCCGGAACGTGACGCTCAACGGACGGTCAGTGTTTTTTCTGAACTCCTGCTCTTGGAGGACCGTTTGCAGGCTGCGCATCCCGACTAGGTCGGAACCCTTGATGTTTGTAATCTTGTCATACATACCGACCGGCGCCTTAACATCAAACCCTATCCAGTCTAGCTCACGGAGTATTATTTTGAGACGGTTAGTGTATGCACCCGCGGAATGTAGGCCAATTTTGAATGCAGGCTTTCCAGTAGTTTTGTCAATGAAAGCACGGACTCGTCGAATCGCCTGGAGCAACTCACCGCCATCTTCATCATTGCTCTGCAGTGTCGGTTCACCACCGGAGAACACGACAGCGTCGAGTAGTCCCACTCGCGATTCCAGGAAGGGCAGCACGTCTTCTTCAAAACTTATCTCGCCTGGCACACTAGGATCCAAGATGTCAGAGTTATGGCAATAATTACAGCGCCAAGGGCACCCCTGCAAAAACAGCGTCATACTCAAGTTCCCCGGCCAGTCTACGGTTGACAACTTGCTCATTCCTGCGATGTTTAACATATCAGTAGTATAGCACTAACTTCATCCCGACTTTGACACTTCGTTTTAGACCGATTTCACAAAAACTCCTTATTTTCTCGGCGTTAAATGCTTAACTTTCGCAAAAATTATGCTATAATATATAATGTATACAATATAAACGAA
>JAISRT010000057.1 GCA_031273495.1 Candidatus Ancillula kalotermitis
TCGCTTGCGAGTTTGGCAATTGGCGGAAGGTGGGGTTTGGGGAGGAGAGCGCAGCGGTACATCCTCCCCATAATTAATTTGTTATGAATAGCACTTACTGAATTCGTCAAATTATTCCGGAGGAAAATTTGCGAATGAAGTTTGTGCTATACTGGACTGATGAGTGATTGTGTGTTTTGTAGCATTGCGGCAGGAGAGATCCCCAGCGAGGTGGTGTATTCTGACGATTTGATGCTTGTTTTTAAGGACGTTAACCCGAAGGCGGATGTGCACCTTGTCGGCATCCCGAGGCAGCATTTTTCCGATGTTGCTGAGTTTTCCCTTGCTGACAGCGTGTCGTGCGGAGTGTTCATCAAGAAGTTGGCGGAAATTGGACGTGCGCACGGCGACTTCAAGCTGATTTTTAATACTGGTGCAGGTGTCGGGCAAACGGTTTTTCATGTACACGGACATATTCTGGCGGGAAAAATTACGGGTGAGGTGTAATGGAGCATACTGGGTATTCATTTGAAGAGCTGCGGGGTCAAATTGACCAGATTGATGAGGACATTATGATGTTGTTGTCGAAGCGCTTCTCAGTCACTGAAGAAATTGGTGTCCTGAAGTCAAAACAGGGGCTAGATGAGTTCGATTCCGCGAGGGAGGCAAAGCAGTTCAAGCAGTTAAAACGGTTGCGCAATGACCTCAACTTGCCTGCTGGTATCGAAAAGGACATTTGGGGGATAATAATGCGGTATTCGAAAGAGCGCCACAGAGAGTTGAAAGAGGGGCTTGTCTAGAAGAGAGAATGATATGCGACTTGAGATGCAGCGTATTTACCGGCGCCGTAGAGTAATTGTTGCACTTATTTTTGGGGCGTTCATAGCACTTTTAGTCTGGATTATCGCTTCGATTGGTGGATGTATCGCGAGCATTAACGAACCGAACATGATTGAGAACTCTGCTCCCGCATCTTTTACAGCAAAGGGCGTAGACCCGAACAAGCCACCGATTCCGCAGATCAATATGGTGTGTAACTCGCCTGAGGCTGGAGCGAGTGTCATGGGTATCGGGACGTATAAACGCGGTCTTGTGGCGAATTGTGGGGGGGACGTGCCAGTTTCGATAGCATCTGTGACGAAAACCATCACTTCGCTCGTCGTTCTGAACCATAAGCCACTCGAGCAGATTCAAGCGGAAGAGATAGTCATTGACCAGGATGCACTTGCCGACATCGACCACTCTTTCGCAAACCAGGGGACAACTCTGGACGTCGTCGAGGGCACTAGAATCAACAAAATACAGGCCATTGAAGGTATGATGCTTGAAAGCGCGAACAATATTGCGGACACACTTGCCCGTCAGGAGTTTGGGTCATTGGCGAACTATAGGAATGAAGCGCAAAAGTATCTGACTGAGCACGGCTTGAACAACACAATACTAGGTGGCGACGCGTCAGGGCTGGATGATCAGACGAAATCGACGCCTAAGGACCTTTTCGAGATTGGGAAGCTCGTGCACGATAACCCGACGTTGGCAAATATCGTCAATATGCAGAGCGCCGAGTTCCCTGGAGTCTATAATAACGGAATGCGCACAATTGGCAACGGTAATCACGACCTGCTCTCAATTGGGTACTCTGGCATAAAAATCGGCTATACTATTGATGCAGGCTACAATCTGCTTTTCTCAAAACCTCTACCAGACGGGGATGTAATTATTGGTGCGACTTTAGGGGACAAAAACCTGGCATACGGGCTGTCCTTTCCTGATGCGCAAAAATATACTACTGAGCTTGAAGGGAAGTTGAAGGGTATGGAGCCTGTGAAATGATGCACGAAAATGATAATTGGAATTGACCCAGGTTTAACACGGTGTGGTTTCGCAGTCCTCGAGGCTGGTGAAGTCGTTGAAATCGGGGTGTTCTCGACTAGACAGGATGACTTGCAGGAGTTTCGCCTTCTTGAGCAACACAACAATCTGCGCAGACTGCTCACTAAGTTCAATGGCGCAGACTGCCTGGCGATTGAGCGTCCATTCCTCACTCGGCATAACCCCGACACAGCGTTTGGCACTGCGCAGGTGGCAGGGATCGCAATGCTGTTGGCAGCAGAGCGCGAAATCCCGGTGCAACTATACACACCGCCGCAGGTCAAATTGGCAGTCACGGGATCTGGCGCGGCGAAAAAAGACCAAGTCGCGGTCGCAGTGTCGAAATTGGTTGATCTACACGATTTACCCAAGGTCGCGGATGCCACGGACGCCTTAGCAGTCGCGTTAACGGCCAGTATGCGTGGGGGTGCGACACAGGGTGTAAATAGTGGCTCAAAGCAGACTTCAACACAGACAGAAGCGCAAAAACTCTGGAAGGACGCACTGCGGGCACAAAATAATGGCAACCTACGACAAATCTAGAGAAGTGTGCTATACTAGGGGTATATGGTAGATAATAACGACAATGAGAAGACTGATGAGCCTGAAGAACTAGGTGCAGATTTAGGTTTTTCTACAGCCACAGAAGATCAAGTGGTCCTGCACGGTAAGATCACTCAGGTGAACCTTCAGCAAGAAATGCAGACTGCGTATCTAGACTATGCGATGTCGGTTATCATTGGGCGCGCACTGCCTGATGTTCGCGATGGGCTTAAACCTGTGCATCGTCGTGTGATTTATGCTATGTATGACGGAGGTTACCGACCAGAAAAGGGCTATAATAAGTGTTCACGTGTTGTCGGTGATGTTATGGGAAAGTATCATCCGCACGGTGACTCTGCAATTTACGACACGCTAGTGCGGCTAGTCCAGGCTTGGAGTTTGCGCTATCCGCTAGTTGAAGGACAGGGGAACTTCGGCTCTCCTGGAGATGACGGCGCAGCGGCGCCACGTTATACCGAGTGCAAAATGAACAACCTCTCTATGGAAATGGTTCGCGATATCGACAAAGACACTGTG
Source organism: Candidatus Ancillula kalotermitis (assembly GCA_031273495.1). GTDB lineage: Bacteria > Actinomycetota > Actinomycetes > Actinomycetales > Bifidobacteriaceae > Ancillula > Ancillula kalotermitis. Next base: position 2,932 of record JAISRT010000057.1, read on the forward strand.
GACTTCGAGCCAAACTATGACGGCAAAAATATGGAGCCATCAGTGCTCCCCGCGCGGTTTCCCAATCTACTGGCTAATGGGTCAGAGGGTATCGCGGTGGGAATGGCAACTAAGATCCCGACGCATAACCTACACGAACTGGGTGAGGCGTGTGAGTGGGTGCTCGACCATCCAGATGCGACACGTGAAGAAATCCTAGAGAACGCAATGCGCTTCATAAAAGGGCCTGACTTCCCGACTGGTGCAACTATTCTGGGGCATAAAGGCATTGCGGACGCGTACCGAACTGGGCGCGGTCTAATCATCATGCGGGCAAACGTCGAAATCGAAGAGATCAAGGGACGTCAAGTGCTCGTCGCGAAGTCACTGCCGTATCAAGTTAACCCCGATAATGTTCTACGCAAACTACAGGAGCTCGTCAAAGAAGGGCGTGTTGACGGCGTTCAGGACGCGAGAGACGAGTCGAGTGGGCGCACTGGGATGCGGATTGTAGTGCTTCTGAAAAAAGACGCCGTGGCTAAAGTGGTGCTGAACAACCTCTTCAAGCATACGCAACTACAGGAGACATTCGGTGCTAATATGTTGGCATTGGTAGACGGGGTGCCAAAAACACTGTCGCTCGACCAATTTCTGCTACACTGGGTGAATCATCAAGTTGACGTAATATGTCGTCGCACTGAATACTTGCTGAAGGAGGCCAAGGAGCGTCAACACATTCTTGAGGGCTACTTGAAGGCACTGGACGCAATTGACGAGGTCATCGCACTCATCAGGGGGTCAAAAGATGTCGAAGAGGCGCGCCTGAAACTCATTGACTTCCTTAGCATTGACGACTTGCAGGCGAGGGCTATATTGGCGATGCAACTTTCACGTCTCGCTGCGTTAGAGCGCCAGAAAATTCAGGACGAATACGATGAGTTGACGCGCAAAGTGATTGACTTCGAGGACATTTTAGCCACTCCGATGCGTCAAGGGTCTATAATTAAGGACGAGTTGAGGCAGATTGTAGAGAAGTTTGGGAACCCGAGGCGGACGGAAATACTGCCGTTTGGTGCAGAAGTCGACATCGAAGACTTGATACCAGAAGAGGAAGTTGTGGTGACCTTGACTCGCGGTGGTTTCATTAAACGCACGCGGTCTGACCAGTATCGTGCAACAAAACGTGGCAGCAAGGGTATGAAAGGCGCTAAGCTGCGTGATGAAGATGTCGTGCAGAACTTTTTCGTGTCCACTACGCACTCCTGGTTGCTCTTTTTCACCAACACAGGACGAGTCTTCAGGCTGAAGGGGTATGAATTGCCAGAAGGTGGGCGTGACTCAAAGGGACAACACATTAACAATCTGCTAGAACTTCCTCCGACTGAAGAGGTGACGAAAGTGCTGGATTTACGGACTTTTGATGACGCCAAGTATTTAGTGTTCGCTACGAAGCGTGGTGTGATTAAGAAGACGTTGCTAAGCGAGTTCAGGAACATCAGGACTAACGGGCTCAAGGCAATCAATCTGCGCGAAGACGACCGCGGAAACAAGGACGAACTGGTGTCGGTTAATTTGGCGAATGATGACGACAGTATTATAATGATTTCGAAGGGGGCACGGGCGGTTCGGACAACTCTACACGAAGACAAGATTAGGACGCTCAGCAGGATTGCGGCTGGAATTAGGGGCATCAAGTTCAAAGAGGATGACGAGCTGCTTTCTGCGCTGGTAGTGCCTAAAACAGACGGTAACTCGGCAGTGTGTCCGCTAGAAGGTGACACCACTGAGTCAGGCGATACGACTCAAGAAGTAGAACTACTAGACTTGATTACTGTGACCGAGTCAGGCTACGCGAAGCGCACTCCAATTGATGAGTATGCTATTAAGGGGCGCGGCGGGTTCGGCATGAAGGCCGCAGGGGTGACTGAGAAGAAAGGCAAACTAGTCGGCGCCGTTTTGACCTCGCAGACTGATGAATTACTGGTGATGATGGAGTCAGGGAAGGTGAGTCGCAGTAGAGTTGCGGACATACGCCAGACTTCAAGGGCAACTCAAGGTGTGATATTCGCTAAGCCAGATGCTGACGATGCTATAATACTGGTGTCCAAGAATATGGAGCGTGACCTTCCCGAGACCGCTGGTGCGGCTGATGTGCAGTAGATATTGCGCTGGTGTCACACGTGAGGCGTGTCCCACGCTGCGCTAAAAGAGGCCTTCGCGAAAAAAATGTTACTCCATTAAGGGGTCGTTCGCGAAAAAAATGTTACTCCATTAAGGGGCCACGGCCCCCCACCACCCATGTGGCCAGTGTAGCATGAAGTTGGGGCAGAAAGGTGCGGAAAGTGCAGCGTGGTTAATAAGTGCTGTTTTTATGATTTGGCTGCGTGCCCGCTAGTCAAGGGACAGTTTAGGGTTGGCGTCAAGGAATTTCTTGGTCTCCCTGGCGACGAGAGGACTCAGAATCAGCAAACCAATCAGATTGGGCAGTGCCATCAGTCCGTTTGCCACGTCAGCAATTGTCCAAATCAAGTCGAGGCTTAGCGTTGCCCCAACGATACAAGTGCAGGTGAATATTACACGGAACGGCATGGACGCCTTAATCCCGAACAGCGAGACGGCGCACCGCTCACCGTAGTATCCCCAGCCGAAAACAGTCGTTATTGCGAAGAATGCCAAGCAGACTGCGATAAACTGCGGCCCAATGTTGCCCAAGAATGTTTGGTTGAATGCCGTGCTCGTTACATCGCTGCCTTCGAGTAGTTTGCCCGCTGCGTCCGTTTGATGCCAGACTCCAGTAGTAATTATGACAAGTCCAGTAAAAGTGACGACTACGAGCGTGTCTATGAAGGTCTGTGTCATCGAAACTAGTCCTTGTTTTACGGGGTGTGTGGAAATCGCAGACGACGCAGCAATTCCTCCAGTTCCCAGACCAGATTCGTTCGAGAATACACCTCTTGACATACCTTTCTGCACTGCTAGTACTACACTTGAGCCTAAAAACCCGCCGACTGCTGCCGTGCCGCAAAATGCATCGTGGAAGATCTGGGCGAATGCAGCTGGAATTGCGGAAAAGTTGCAGAACAGGACTATAGCACCGACGAACATATACACCACAATCATAATGGGCACGATAAATGACGCGACAGACCCGATGCGCTTGACGCCACCGATTATCACAAGCCCGACGATAATCATACAAAACCAGCCAACCGCAAGTGGGTCGAACCCGAAAGCAGAATCCATTGCTGATGCTATTGAGTGCACTTGGGTCATATTACCGATTCCCAGAACAGCTGCCAAAATGGTGAAAACCGCGAAAGACTTGGCTAAGAATTTGCCAGCACCACCTTTAAGCGCATGTTTTAGGTATACTTGCGGACCACCTGCTTGCTCACCGTTCTCGTCAGTCTCACGGAATTTGCACCCGAGGAACGCCTCAGTGTATTTAGTGGCCATACCGATTAGGCCAGTGACCCACATCCAGAAAAGCGCACCGGGACCACCAACACCTATTGCAGTGGCTACGCCGACGATATTTCCAGTACCAACGGTCGCACTGAGCGCTGTGCAGAGTGCCTGAAAGTGTGAAACATCGCCCTCTTTAGCGCCAGCCTCCCGCTGCTTGATTATCCCGAAATGCAGTGCCTGCCCTAGTCGGGTAAATTGGATACCGCGCAAGCAAATGCTCAACCACACCCCAGTTGGCACCAAAAGGAGCACGAGCACGCCAGGTATAGGCCATCCGGGGACAATTGCGCCCCAGAGAAAGTCATCGACTACGTTTACAATATTTTCAAGTATTTCCATAATACTGAGTGTAGCACAGTGGTGCTTAACATAAATGGCGAACTGCTTAACAATTCGTTAACGCCGTAAAGTAGGGGAGTTAGTGTTCGTAGTTTTGGCACTTATTCACCACAAGAACATTTATTGCAGTAGCGCACCAAAAAACTTGTAGAATAGTATCAGGTGTAGGCAAAGGTTGCCTGCAAGAAAGGAAAATCATGGCAATGAATGTACAATATGACGAGCTGAACAATGTTCGACAGGAGTTAGAGAAAGGACGGGAGACGATATACCAACAGCTTGACGTCCTCAGGAATAGGATAAACAGCCTTGTCCAGTCGGGATTCGTAACTGATCGGTCTTCAGCAGCGTTCAACGAAGCATATACACGCTATAATGACGGCGCAAGGACCACAATTCAAGGGCTAGACGATGTTGTGGCGTTTCTGCAGAAGGTTGAGAACACTTTGCGTGACGCTGATTCACAACTTGCGGCAGCGATCGGATAATGTTGAGTCAGGATGCGAGAAATAAGGCGGGGCGATATATGGCACATGCTGATACGATGCTTGAATGCGCTGACAATATTGACAGGGCAAAGAATGAAGTCGTGTGGAATTCTAATTCTGGGCAGCGGTTTCATCAAGAGATTCAAGAGATCATTAGTAGATGCCGTATTTCCGCTGGTAAGTTGCAGGAGAATGCTAGGATGCTGTTCACGATTGCAGGGGTGATTGAGGCAGACGAAATTCGTAGACGTCAAGAAGAGGAGGCACGTATTGCTTCGATGGCACGCTCGATAAACTAGCGTTTTACTACTGTTTCGACGTTGGATTTAACTTTTGGTGTAAGGTTTTGCTATACTGTAGTTGTTGCCGTGTATCGGCTAGGTCTGGATGTTGACGAACAGTTCGCCGACTACCTACAGTGATTGCCAAAAAAGGCAGAAAGGAGCAAAATGTCACTAGAAACCTCAACAAAAGCTGCTATAATGAAGGAGCATGCTACAACCGCGAACGATACGGGTTCACCAGAAGTGCAGATTGCCCTTTTGACTGAACGTATTAAAGGTTTGACTGAGCATTTGGGTGTCCATAAAGGCGATCACCACAGCCGTCGTGGATTGCTACTGCTCGTGGGAAAGCGTCGTCGTCTACTCGACTATCTGCGTAAAATCGACATTGATCGTTACCGCGCAATAATCAAGAAGCTTGGCATCAGACGCTAGGGTAAGCAGTAGAATGAAGTCAGGAGCTGCAAGCTAAATGCAGAGTGTTCGGGAGTGTAAGACGTTGAGCGTATCAATGAAATCATTTCTGGCACTGTTTCTTGCGTTCGCGATACCCTTCGTGGCAGTGTTTTGCTTTTCAAGTGTTAATGCCTCTGGCGCGACAAATGCGTCGAATATTATCGTCAAGGACAAGTTTAACACTATCGTATGCGAGTTGTCTACTTCAAATACAGTCTGCGATCTTGCCGATGCAATTGCGAAGTATAATGAGAAGCTGAAAGAAGAAAGAGGTCTTGATGAGTCTCAGTCTACCGTTTCGGGGACAACAAACAGTAAGACTGGTGCTGGAACATCGAAGGAAACGACGTTTGGTGACACTGTCAATAGCGTTAAGAAGACTGAACTCAAAGCTTCGGGCACACTAACCTTGAAGAAGAGTGGGGGAGTTGCCTTGAGTCTGAGTGCAGTTGATGCCCCCGAATTAGTGCTTTCTCTCGACGGGTCAGTGAACATTTCGACCGCAGACTCCGAGACCGCGGGAAAGTTGGCGCGCATTGAGAATATCGAAGCTGACTCCGAGACCGTCTTCGAGAAGGGCAATTACATTTTGGACAACACAGGTGCGGCTGCACTTGACGTAGCTGGAAAGTTGAGTGTTCGTCCAGGCGTGTCACTTACCGTTTCAGGCAAGAACTATGGCGTGTATTCAGGTGGGAGTTTAACACTCGAGTCGGGCGCTAAACTGAAAGCAACTGTTGCAGTCAACGGTGGCTACGCAATTATGACGCAAGGGATTATGACGCAGAGTGGTGCCGAGATTGAGGCAGTTGGCGTGAAGTCAGAGACTAAGAAGAATATCGGTATTGCAACGCTCGGTGGCGACAATATCAATTTTAACGGCGCGAAAGTCAAGGTGAACGCTGACATAGGCATTTCTACCCTGACTACCACTCCACATATGTTCGGTGACGTCTTCATAAACGAGTCTGACATTGAGATTAGTGCGACTTCGGGTGCGGGAATCATCGGCAAGAATGTCTACTTCGCACAGAATACTCGGGTCGACATCACTGCGGCAACTGACGGCGTGGGTGTGATAAACGGGCTGACAGTCCAGGACTCGGCACTCAACATTAATGCCAATAGGGGCATAATTTCTAACGCTGACGTGACGCTCAAGAATGGTGCATCCGCTTCGATAAACGCTGTATCAAACGGAGTAACTGTGCTCGATGATTTGTATCTTGAAGGAACTGCAAGGCTAGACGTTATGCCCACTGAGTCTTCAGATCCAGCAGCGACGCCTAGAGAAATGGAGGGCATCAGGACTGCCAATAGCGCATCGTTTGATGTAATTAAGCCAGGAGGTGCTAGTATCACCGGAAGAGTTGTCAACGGAAAAGGCGGTGCGTTCTTCTGCGGTGGGCCTGTGTATTCCTACGTTCCTGATGTGGTGTTCCCGTTCGGCTTGAGCAGTGTGAAGAAATTGGTCGTTAACTCAGCTGGTCAGGTCGAGGAGCAGGCGAACGACAAGTTGCAGCCATGTGAATTAAACATCGGGCAGAACGCTAATTTGAAAGACGGCGAACTTAATGTCGAAAACGCTGCGCAAGGTGATTCAGCCGCGAAGACCATCATGAAAGATGGTGCGGTTCTTGAAACTATGGATGTTGCGCCAGTTGAGGTGCCGTTCTGGGTAGAGCTCTGGTATCGTGCCCCAGCGGTCTTCGTGCTTCTACTGCTCCTATTGATACTGCTGATTGCTGTTATAGTGTTCAAGTTAACGCATGCTAGGGCGCTAGTTATTTTGAACTTGCAGAACGACATGATGGAGACTGGATCACTGCAAATTCAAGGTGCCCATGAAACCGCTGAGCTAATCTGTGACTTTGTGCGACAACACCGACGTAAATACCGTAGAATATACGCTGTTGCGGAGTGGCACACTAGCAATTTACCGCACTTCCAGAACTGGACGCGCCACTGCGTCGAGAACACTGAGGGCGCTAGATTTGTTGATAATTTTGCTGAGATTGTCCGCGAATATGGCATAATTACCGTCAAGACTGGGCAGACAGACGATGGCTATCAAGTTCTGGCAGGTGAAGTTGTGGGACGTAAGATTACCCTTGAAGAAGACTTGAACAATAGGCATATTAATTGTGTAGATTTTGTCGGCATTCCGCTTGACTATTCGATTATGAAGTCAGCTATTTACGCGGTTGAGCTCTTCGCGAAGAAACGTGTGCGCATTTTGTTAAACTTGACGGCGACTATTTCGGACTACACTGAGCAGGTGTTAAAAAAACTTGAAGAGCAAAAAGTTGTCATAAAATGATGCAGTCACTCGTGGATGAAGCCATAGTACTCAGGCGCACGAAATTAAAGGAAACTGACCTGATAATCACGCTCTTGACCAGGAGTTACGGTAAAGTTTCAGTCGTGGCTAAAGGAGCACGGAAGGTGGGGTCCAGGTTTGCGGGGCTTGAACTATTCAATCGAGTGCGGGTGAAGTGGACGCTAAGTAAAAGGCTCGGGTATGTCAACGAAGTCGAGGTTGAACAGGGCTTCGGAGAGAAGTTGGCTGCGGAGTATGAACTATTCGAATGCGCCTCGCAGATGACAAGCTTGACCGAGATGTCGATTTCCGACGAGTTTATGCCAACTGAGCAGCAATATCTATTACTACTTCGCGCGCTGAAAATGCTACTGACACCTCTGCCAGACGGCTTGACCGCGAATTTGGTGTCACTCAGCTTCACCTTGCGCACATTGGCACTGATAGGCTTTGAACTAGACACGGATAATGTTGAGCAGTCAGGAGTGTATATCCCCAAAGGCCTCACGCAGGCGGATGTTTCTGGGTTTCTCGATGCATTGATGGCAGGTGACTGGGCAGGCGTCGCAGAACTGACTAGGAAGAACCCGAACCTGGAAAAAGAGCTCAGTAAGTCAATAGCGATGTTCGCGATGAGCAACCTTGACGTCAAGTTGAAGGCATTTTAATAGTGTCAATTTAACTTTTCGTGATGCACACGCTATACTTGATAGGTTAGGTTAATTGAAGAAAGGACCACGAAATGGCAAAACAGATAGAAGGATACATCAAACTGCAGATTCCTGCGGGTGGCGCAACTCCAGCACCTCCGATTGGGCCAGCGTTAGGCTCACATGGTGTTAACATTATGGACTTCTGCAAGGCGTATAATGCTGCAACAGAAGACAAGAAGGGTGAAATTGTACCAGTAGAAATCACTGTGTATGACGACCGCTCATTCACATTTATATTGAAGACGCCTCCAGCGGCAGTGCTCATCAAAAAAGCAGCAAATGTCCAGAAAGGTGCGGCAAATCCATTGACTATGCGTGTCGGGGAGCTCACGAAAGAGCAAGTGCGCAAGATTTCCGAGATTAAGATGCCAGACTTGAATGCTAATGATCTAGAGATGGCAGACCGTATCATTATGGGGACTGCACGTTCAATGGGCATTCATATAGTAGACTAGTAGATAGGCTTAACAAAACTGAATATAGTGTGCAGGAGGGGTGATTCCCGTAAACACTGCAACCATTAAGTGAAAGGATAGAAATGGCAAAGAAATCAAAGGCGTGGCAGGAAGCCGCAAAGACAGTAGACCGCAACCGCAACTACGACATATCTGAGGCAATTCAGGTTGTCAAGGCGTTCCCTGCGAAGAAATTCGACGAGACAGTTGAGGCTGTGCTTGTCCTTAACGTAGACCCTCGTAAGGCTGACCAAGCGATTCGTGGCGTGGTTAACTTGCCGAATGGGACAGGAAAAACTGCGAAAGTTGTAGTCATCGCGCAGGCGGATGCAGCAGAAAAAGCTAAGGCGGCGGGTGCTGACGAGGTCGGTAGTGATGAACTCATCGACAAGATTTTCAAGGGCTACACTGACTTCGACGCAGTTGTTGCAACACCAGATTTAATGGGTAAAGTCGGTAAACTTGGTAAGGTTCTAGGACCCCGCGGCTTGATGCCTAACCCTAAGCTTGGAACGGTTACTATGGACACCGCGAAAGCAGTTGAGGACATCAAAGGCGGTAAGATTGAGTTTCGCGTTGACAAGAACGGCAACCTTGCGTTCATAATCGGCAAGAAGTCCTTCGACGCTGCTAAACTTGTTGAGAATTACCGCGCAGTCTTTGATGAGGTGATGCGTCAGAAGCCGTCTACGATTAAGGGGCGCTATATCAAGAAGGGTGGGTTATCAACCACTATGGGTGTCGGCGTTCCATTGAGTATTGACTTATAATTGATACAACACAAGTAACAACACTTTTTCCAAGAGCACCGCGTCTTAACGGTTTTATTTAGTGCGTAGCAACGTGTGACAGTTAAGCACCTCCGAAGTGTAGCGAATGGGTGGGACAGCTAAGCACCTTAGCAACTTGTTGCTTAGAGCGTGCGTGGACCCACGACCTGGGGTCGGGAGGTGAAAGCACCTCCGAAGTGTAGCGAAGGGGGGACTTGAACCCCCGACCTCACGATTATGAGTCGTGCGCTCTAACCAGCTGAGCTACCCCGCCATTATTGAATTGTATGAGTATCTCATCTGGTTAGACCGCACGACTACGTCATGCGCGCCAATTGTTCTTTGGGAAAGAACCAAAAAGCCAGCTGAGCTA
>JAISRT010000038.1 GCA_031273495.1 Candidatus Ancillula kalotermitis
GTCACAGAGGAGTTTCGATCGAACACGAGAAGAAACTATTCGACTGGGTTTTGTGGAGCAAATCCGAGGACCCAAAACTCAAAAATCTGATCAAAAATCATACTTTTGGTTGACTTAACTCCAATTTTGACCATATTTCTGCTCGGGCAGTAATGGTGCGCAATTAGTTCTATGCGACACCTCGCCAACATCGCTACACATCTACCAAGTAACGCCCTTCTGCTTATGCGGTCGGCAAGTTGGTGCGGTGACCTCAGGACAGGCGTTGTGGTCGAGGAAATAGGTTCCCACGCTGGTGGCTAAGTCGGACATCGAGTCCACAGCGGTCTAAATTACCACCGTTTTGGACACGGACACCTTCAGCCGCGAAACGCGCTATACTATAGATAGTGTTCTACGTCGCGTTATTGTTCGGTAAACTTGCTAAGTTTGCGACGAAACTGCGGAAGACTGGTGGGTCAGCCTTCCCAGGTCTTGTTGCCGAAAAAATCTACCCACCGCTGCTCAAGGAAATCCTTGCGGGCACGCCAGTCATACTCATCACAGGCACCAACGGGAAGACTACGACAACCAAAATTGTGACTGAGCTGCTGGAGGGGTTCGGGAAAACGGTGTTCACTAACTCGACGGGGTCAAACTTCCCGCGCGGCATACTTAGCGAACTCCTGAATCTTAAAAATGTCCGTGACTTTAACTACAACTTCGCAGTTCTTGAGCTTGACGAAGCGTGGGCCGCACGTTTTGTGGAGAAAGTCCAGCCCGACTACTCCCTCTTGCTTAACGTATTCAGGGACCAGCTGGACCGCTTCGGTGAGATAAACACGACTGCGCGGTATCTTAAAGAAGTTGCCCTTGCCACGAAGAAAAAGGTGGTCAGCAATGCCAATGATAAAATGGTGCGTAGTCTAGGCACTGTGCATTTTGGATTTAACCCTGCGCTGTCATCGCACTTCCCCAATGATGACGAGTTGTATATGCTCAGCAAAAAGGACCAGGAGAAGATTTCCAGCTGTAATGTGAGGCTGAACGAGATAAATGATGACAAGGTAAAGTTCAACATCGGGTCGGCAAAGTTGAAGCTGTCCGGTAACCACAATGCGCTGAATTCGGCTGCCGCACTGAGCATAGTTTCGACTGTCCTGAGCGATGAGTTCAACAAGAAAAAGGCACTCACCATTCTGGAGTCTATTGAACCAGCGTTCGGGCGCGGTGAAAAAGTCGGGCTCCGAAACGGCAATGTGCAGTTAATATTGGTGAAAAACCCTGCTGGATTCCGCACCGCCCTTGAGTCTCAACTTTCCGAAAATGGTAGTGTGATGATAGCGATTAACGACGATTATGCTGACGGGCGTGACGTGTCGTGGCTCTGGGATGTTGATGTTCTTCCGCTAAAAAAGGTGAAGATGGTGAGCGGGACGCGTGCCTACGATATGGCGCTTCGACTAGACTGTGCGCGTGTTTCTTACGAGTATGTCAACGATAATTTGGTTCAGGCGCTTGAAGGATTTCTTAACGTGAACGGTGACAAGCAGATTTTTTGCACCTACACGGCAATGTTGAAGATTCGATCGCTACTGGAAAAACGTGCTACAATGAAGAAGGTGCTATGACGAAGTCTCTCAAAGTGATGATGCTGTATCCCGAGGAAATGAACATCTACGGGGACTTCGGCAATTTGGACTGGCTCGAAAGCCGTATCGAAGCACATGGGCTTAATGTGGAAGAGGTTCTACATGTGCCAGGCAATCCGCTTGACGAAACGGCGGACATAGTACTCGGTGGCGGTGGGCAGGACTCCGGGCAAAATGACGTGAAGCGCGACCTTTTGAAGAACGCTATCAAACTGAACAAGATGGTGGATGATGGCGTAACAATGCTGATGGTCTGCGGTATGTATCAACTTTTCGGGCACTATTTCGAGACCGTAGAAGGGCATCGCTTGACTGGAATTGGTGTTTTCGATATGTTCACGAAGGCTGGTGAAAAACGCTTGATCGGCGACATTATCACTGACTGGGAAGGCTACAAACTAATCGGATACGAGAACCATTCTGGGCAGACTCATCTTAACAAGGACCAGAAACCGTTCGCGACGACTATTTCTGGATTCGGCAACAATTCTACCAGGAAAACTGAGGGTGCAAGGAGTAATAATGCTTTCGGGACATATCTACACGGCCCGCTGCTCCCAAAGAACCCGAAGTTTACTGACGAGCTAATCAGACTTGCCACGACCAGGAAATACGGTGGGTTCTTCCCCAATCTTGAGCTTGACGACAGCATTGCTACTCACGCAAGGGGTGTTATTCTAGACCGTTTTTCCTAGCATACAGGCGACTTTACGGACAAGCACCACTAGCGGGAGGCATTTTAATGTCAGTGGCACCAGAACCTTCTGTCTGCCCGACAAGTAGTGCTTCCAGTTCTGGATGGTTCGAATCGGTTCAAGGGTGATTTTACGGCGCATACTGAGATACGCAAGGCTGGCACCGTCGTCGATATAACTCATCAACTCTGAGAACGCTAAACCGAACTGCCGCATATAGATTGCGTCTTCAAGTCCAGGATACAGCACGCCGTGCTCTTGGTATAGCGCAATCACCTTTTCGGGGATGTCCGTGAACCTCACCTCGGAATAGTCAAGTGTCTTAGTCGCGGAGCCTTTTCTTATCCGGTAATACTGGATTGCATCGGTAAGATAGCCTGTCCGTTTCGCCTTCAGCGCCATCGCCATCGCCATCATCGCGTCCTCTTGCAGACTGCGGTCATTCCAGTCCCAGTCGTGCCCATCGACGAGATGCCTTTTCAGCAGCGAAGAAACTACGCCCACAGCAACACCATTCTTAACATTACACCCCGCGTTCGCAGAGATAATCGCCTCAGGGTCGGTGCAGACCAGCTTTCGGTGCGAATTATCGACATCTCGGACCACCCTGAGCTCTGGTGAAATTCGGACACGCTGACCATCGGACGAGTCAAGGTTTTCATCGATCGCAAAGCCTAACAGAAGTTCCAGCCATCGAGGGTCTAGCCAGTCGTCAGAATCCAGAAATTGAACATACTCTCCACTGGACGCCAAAAAACCGTCTCTTCTTGCGTAGTTCACTCCACTGTTGCCCTTTTTTATGCACGAAAATCGCTTGTCCTCTCCACAGTAGCGATCAATCACACTTTGCGAGCCGTCCGTCGAGCCGTCATTCACGATAATGCACTCCCAGTTTTGATAAGTCTGCGCGATAATCGAATCTAGGCACTCAGCAATATACATCTCAGTGTTATAGACCGGCACAACAATAGAAATCAGTGGTCTAATGTTCATCTTCTAGTTTGGCAATCTCCTTTTTGAAGTCCTCTATACTAGTGAAGCAATTGTAGACGGACGCGTAGCGCAAATATGTCACTGGGTCAAGGGATTTCAGTGGTTCGAGCAACATCAACCCGACGTCGTAAGAGTCAATCTGGCTAACCCCTTTTGCCCGGATTTCGTCCTCAACGTCACTTGCCAGCTTCTTCAAGTCATCAGAATCAATACGACGCCCCTGAGTTGCCTTCTCGATGCCGTTAATAATCTTCTGCTTGTCAAACTCCTCAAGAATCCCACCGCGTTTATGGACATATAGTGAGGCAGTTTCAATCGTCGAGAACCTCTTATTACACTTAGTGCAGCACCTCCGTCGGCGAATAGAATAGCCGTCCTCTGTGACCCTCGAGTCCACAACTTTCGAATCATCATGCTTACAAAATGGACAATGCACCTTAACCCCTAAACTATCGTCAAAACTATCGAAGAGTCACGCTTCACCTTTGCGCCTGGCTCAACGCTCTGCTTCTGCACAATACCGAGTAGTTGCTCACCCGTGACCTCCATCTTAATGCCAAGTTCGTCAAGTTTGCTCTTCGCCTGGTCCTTTGTCATCCGCACAAGATTTGGCACTGCGACAGTCTCTGACCCCTTAGAAACATTCAGGGAAATCGTGTCGCCCTCGTAAACAGTTGTCCCTGGCACTGTGGCTTGGTCTACCACTTTGCCCTTCTCGACTGAGTCTGAATACACGTCACTGCGAATATATTTGATACCGAGTGGCTCGAGTATTGCGGCGACTTCTTCAATGCTCATCCCGGCAAAGTTCTGCAGCGCGAATGGTTTCGGACCGTCGCTGACAGCTAGTGTGACTTTCTGATTATGCGGGACATTTTTGGTGCCCTCGGCGGGGTCGACTGCTATAACATCGCCTTTCGGGTGCTGGTTGTTGAATGAGTGCGTCGAGTCCTGAATGTTGGTGAAACCAGAGGATTTGAGTAGTTCTTTAGCATCGCCTTCACTCATACCTACCAAGGACACGGGGAAATCAAGCGACTGGACCCCTTTCGAAACCGTCAGCTTGACCCCACTGCTATACTTCGAGACAGACTCACCAGATTTTGGTTCAACATCGATGACCTTGCCCTTCTCGACTGAGTCTGAATACGCCTCTTCCACTGAATACTTCAACTCTGCCTTGTCAATTACAGTCACTGCGTCGGTTTGAAGTGAGTTAACAATGCCATTCGGGATAACCACTTGTGCGCCAGGCCCGAAAAAGTTATACCAGTAAATTCCACACCCGATTACTGCAACGAGTAGAACACCAAGAATGGAAAACAACACTATTTTCGTTCGCTTTGCCTTCTTCTCTTTGGCCTCGTCAAACAAGTCCTGTTCTGCCTCAAATTCGTCCGCCGCGGGGACCACACGATTTACACCCGACGAGTTAGTGCGCAAGGATTGAATGTCAGTGTTCGTGAGCATATTAGTCGGCAGCTGGTCCTGGTCTTGATGCGCTTGGTCGTAATTCCGCATCTCTTCGCTAGTCAGATCCGTCGAAGTACTATCCTCGTCGAAGCTCGGCAACCCTAAATCACTCCTGTTGTCAAGGTCTAGGTTACTCGCAGCCACAGCCGCTGCACCTGCGGCGACGCCTGCCTCAAGACCCGAAGAGCTGTAGTTAAGAACTGGTCGTGGAAGGTGCACCATCACTTCGGACATGGTTAATTGGCGTGCCACCTTAGTCAACAATTCTAGTGCTTTCGCAGCGTTGTCCGGACGTTTCGCTTCGTCACGGGCACAAAAAACCTCAATCAGCAACGCAACTGAGCGTGGCACCTCAGGGTAGAGCGTCGACAAAACGGGCACATCTTCGTTCACATGTTTGAATGCCACCTGAATTGGCGTCATCTCCTTGTTCACATCTTGATACGGCTGAATGCCAGCGATCATCTCGTAAAGCATAATGCCGACAGAATACACATCACTCCTTGGGTCACTCTGCCCAGTCTCGATTATTTCTGGCGCCAAATATGCCACGGTCCCGAACACTGTGCCCGTCGTCGCAGTGGACATCTCTGTTGCCACGCGCGCCAACCCGAAGTCCGTAATTTGGAGCTGTCCGCGAGAGTTGATCAGTATGTTTTCAGGCTTGATGTCACGGTGCACAAGGCCTGCGTGGTGCGCAACTGCGAGGGCACGTAGAATGTTCTCGATGTTCTTCAGTGCGTCACCCACCGCAAACGTCCCGACGTCCTTGAGCCTCCGCCGCAGGTTGGTCCCCTTGACGTATTCCATAGTTAAGTAGCTTATCGAGTTGTCAATGCCCTGGTCGAAAACAGTGACTATTCCAGGGTGGTGCAAGCGTGCGGCAGCACGAGCCTCCCGACGAAACCGCGACACAAAAGTAGCACCCTCTGGCCCGTTCGCGAGGTGCGGGTGCATCAACTTGATGGCAACTTCACGATCTAGGCGTTTGTCAAGTGCAAGGTAGACAGTAGCCATTCCACCGTGGGCAATCTTCTCGAGAATTTTATAGCGGTCATCGACGACTAGTCCAATTCGCCCATCATCATTTCCCACTCCAACCATCGAGGTTTGACCTACTTCAGACTACTGAATAACTGTGAATTCTGAGCGCGCAGTGACCTCTTCAGTTCCGTCAGCATTTGTAGTTTTCAACTCGAACGCGTACTTTCCTGGTTCAATAGCGGTGCGTTCACTAGAAACAATTGAAACGTAACGAGTTGAAGTCTGGTCCTCTGGAGATGGCTGCACTGGAATTGACCCTTTACGGATAACGGTCGGTTCACCCTCTTGAGTCTTCTGATCTAGCCCTAGAACTTGATAAGTGTAGGTCTTGGTCTCGCCGTTCTGGTTCGCTGTCTGATAATCAAACTTAAGGATAATCGGATCTCCACGTTTGAAGTCAAACTGTGGCTTTAGTGTTTCGATCTCTTTTGTAGACTTAGTCTGGTAGAGCTCCACTTTTTTGATGTCACCCTTTGTGTAAGTTCCACCAGTGGCAATTGCAACAATCCCCCAGATAATCAAGGCTACAACAATAAGCGCTATAATTACGAATGCCACATTTGCTTGCCTGATAGGAAGACCTGTTTTTGTCACTGCCTTGCGGTGCAGACTTTTAATTTGTGCTGATACATCTGGCTTTGCTTGTCCACCTTCTGCTGCCTTCAAATCTTTTCGTGTAGGGCGCAGTGTCGACTCTGCAGGCTTTTCCGCAGGGACTACTGCGTCTTTCGGAACACTCGTTGCAACATTGTCTTTAATCTCTTCAGTCATACAATCCTTTCTACCGCTCATCACGGCTATCATATCACTAGTATAGCACGATGATATGTCATTTTGAACATCGGTGTGTTTAGTGTATATACCAGTAGCTGCTGGCATTGCTTATCGTGCGCGTTCCGTAGCGGTAGAGTCCGCCCCAGTTCATCTCGGAGATGATAATTGTGTCGTTTTCGCCGACTGCTTCAACCACCCCGACGTGCCCCGACTGCTCGAAAACGGCACCCACTTCGGGCACATTGTTAGCGCCAAGGCCATGTGCGGGCGCATTGAGATGCCAAGATCCCCCGTTGCCTAGCATATTTGGCACAGGGCGTCCGAGTTGCGCACGGCGGTTGTAGGCATACCATGTACAGGTGCCTGCTGCGTAACCATTTCCTGGCGCAAGCGGTGCGGGGGAAGAGGGGATACCGCCCGGGGTGACACCTTGAACTTGTGCCTTGATTGACTGGAGTGCCCTTTCATTCATCGCGATTCGGTTTGCCTCGGCGGCGGCGGCAACTGCGGCGGCGGCGGCGTCACGCTCTGCCTTGTCGGTGAAATTTGCTGCAATAGGCGTCTTCCATACACCAACACCACTCAGTGAACTCAGCGACTCGAGATTCAGCTGCACGCTCTCGGGCTGTATGGGAGTGAACGCACTCGTGACGATCAGGTTGTCGGAGGTGTATTCGCTACTGTGGACATTCGCATTGACATAAAGGACTACTGCGCCTAACAATATAACTGCGAGCGCGAAGACGGATACTACAGCACGATTAACTCGTCGTGCTCCTCTTTCTCTAGGTGCATTTTGAAACTGCAGTTCGGCGTTTAATGTATGTACCAAAACTTATCTGCTCCTGTCACCCACCGCTCGGAATAATGATACGCACCTGGGTAGTTCATTTCACTAACACGCACGGAATTATCCAGCCCCACTTCCTCAACTATCGAAACATGTCCTGCCTGCTCGTAAACGGCACCGATTTCTGGGGTGTGGTTAACGAGGAAGCCCTGTAGAGCCGCCGAAAAGTGCCAGACTCCGCCATTGCCCCACATCCCGCCGATTGGACGTCCGAGTTGCGCACGGCGATTGTAGGCATACCATGTGCACTGACCAGGGACGTAAGAATTTCCTACAGCGTAAGGTGCCGCTCTGCCCACTCCGTATTCCTCCACTGGCACTTCAGCTTGAGAAAAGCGGTGTGGAAGCTGGTTCCCTTTCAACGGCATCACCTGATCATTCATCCTCCAAGAGTTGCCAGAAGTCAAAACTGCTATAGACTCGCTGTTCAACCCAGAATCGACTAACACTGGTTCAAATTTGTTTTCGACCACCATATCTTGGCGAGTGTTTGTGTCCGCACGTGACGCGAAGACGAAAAAAATGACGCCAAGAAATAACGCTGCGATGACTCCAGCGGCAAGTGAAATAAGTGTTGAACGCTTTATGCAACTAGTATAGCAAAGTTCTGCTACAATGTTAATATGAAACTGAAGTTGCTCATTTTTGACCTTGACGGCACGCTGGCTGCTTCAAAATCGGCAATAACTGCCCCGCACGCACTGCTCTTGAAAAAGGCACTCGACGAGTTCGAGGTCTGCATCCTCACTGGCGGAACACTCAGCCAAATTAACACATTTGTTGTAGCGAACCTGAACTTGAACGATGAAAAGAGGTTGCACCTGCACTTGATGCCAAACTTCGGGACACGCTACGTAAAGTTCAACGCAACTGAGCAGAAGTGGGTTGAGGTGTATTCTGGGGACTTTCTGCCTGAGGAGGTGGCAACGATTTCGGAGTGTCTTGAAACTACAGCAAAGCAGCAGCACTTGTGGCTCACCAATCCTGTCGGGGAACATATACAGGATCGCGGTGGGCAGGTCACTTTTTCCGCATTAGGACAGCTTGCCTCCCCTGCTGACAAGGCAATTTGGAGAGCAGAGCACCTTGAGGAACTCGAAAATATGCGTGCCATGGTCCAAAAGCAACTTCCGCAGTTTGAGGCACGTCTGGGTGGGCTAACGAGCATCGACGTGACACGTATCGGAATGGACAAGGCGTTCGGAGTGCGTCAAATACTCAAGCACCTTAACCTGCCGACAAGTGCGGCAACTTTCTTCGGAGACCGGCTCGACCCTGGTGGCAATGACTTCCCCGTGATGAAAACAGGTGTAGAATGTGTGAAAGTGAAAGATCCTGACGACACATTTCGCAAACTTAAAAAACTACACTAATCGCTCGATTTTCTGCGTGGATCCAGCGCAGCGTGGCATAAAGCCAAGGATGACATGGTGGTGGTGTGTCCAAGGATGACAGTAGAGGGGTCAGTGTGTTGCCGTGTCACCCTTGGGCTTGTCGTTCCCGTGTCACCCTTGGGTTTGACGTCTCATGTCACCCTTGGGCTTGTCCCGAGGGTCCACAATGGCGCGGGGTGTCCGATGGATCCTCGGGACAAGCCCAAGGATGACATGGGGGCGGGGTGTGTCCGAGGATGGCATGGGGGCGGGGTGTGCCCGAGGGATGACAGTAGGGGATAATGTGCTAGACTGTAGGTATTCTTATGGACCAGGACAGTATTTGCAGGTTAACGCGCCTGACAAGCGATTTTTACGGAAAGGTCCACAGTTCGTTTTCGGCAACACGGCAGCAGGCGTGGGGTGGGTGGCATCGGCTAGCGGACCTTTTCGAGCGAGCGTGGACAACCACTGAAACCGTGGCAGTCCTTGATTTAGCGTGCGGGAACCTCCGCTTTGAGAAGTATCTTGAGCAGCGTTTTCCCACAAAGCACTTTCACTTCATCGCGGTCGACAACTGCTCGGAGCTTATTGACACTACAACACTGCGCAGTCAGGTCCAATTTCTAAACTTCGACATCATTGCAGGGCTTCAGAGTGACGTAGATCTAGCGGCCGCGCTACGCACGGCAGGAATCGCCACCAGCGACATTGACTTAATACTCAGCTTCGGGTTTCTACACCACATCCCGAGCGGTGGGTTACGGCACAAGTTTGTAAAACAGGTGAAAGAGTTGGCTACTGAAAGCGGTGCATCGGTTGCGCTTGCGTTCTGGCAATTTTTGAAGGACACTCGAATTGCTAAAAGTGCCGAAAAGTCAACCTCACTTGCGCTTACACTCTTTCCCACGCTGGTCCTTGAGCAGGGCGACTATCTGCTGGGCTGGAGGGAGACCGAGGACGTTTTCCGCTACTGCCACAGTTTCTCGGACGCCGAAGTGGAGGACCTCAGCTGCATTCTTGGCAACGAATCCACAACATTTTCAGCCGACGGCAGCTCGGACACTCTTAACCGCTACATTTTCAGTGCGTGACTTTGGGTCGACCGCTCCGCGCTCTCCTTACGCGTCTCATGTCACCCTTGGTCTTGACGTCTCATGTCACCCCTCGGCATAAAGCCAAGGGCAGGCGCGGGCTTGTCGTCTCATGTCACCCTTGGGCTTGTCCCGAGGGTCCACACTGGCGCGGGGTGCTCAATGGATCCTCGGCATAAAGCCAAGGATGACAGTAGAGGGTCAGTGTGTCCGAGGATGACAAGGCAGGGGTCAGTGTGTCCGAGGATGACATGGGTACGGGGTGTGTTGCCGTGTCACCCTTGGGCTTGTCGTCTCATGTCACCCTTGGGCTTGTCGTCTCATGTCACCCTTGGGCTTGTCCCGAGGGTCCACACTGGCGCGGGGTGCACACGCACCACCCCAACTTTTGTCAACAGCCGCATCAACTGCTTTTGGACCTCGATAAACTCAACCTCGTTGATTAGATTAGAGTGCACACGCACAATGATGTCGTAGGGCTCTTCGAACATCAACAACTCCTCGATTGCCGCGTAGATTCGCCTTCTTGCACGGTTCCGTGAAACTGCACTTTTGAAGATTTTCTTGGACACGACTACTGCCACCCGCGGGGATACCGCGTCCGTTTTGAGCGCCTTCATATTGAATAGGTCGGTGCTACGGCTATTCCCCCTGCGAAAAACCTCCCGGAGAGCGTCACGTGAATGGAACCGATACTTTTTATTGAGCACTTGGACTGCCTTTAGATTCAAGAAGTTCCCGAGCATGTTCAAGTGCCGACTTAGTCTCTGACCCAGAAAGCATCCGCGCTATTTCAGCAACTCTATCCGCCCCATTAACCTCAACCACTTCAGACTGCGCACCCGACTTCTTAATGACAAAGTGCTGGTCTGCCTTCGCTGCGACTGATGCCAGATGGGTTACGACTATCACTTGTGTTTTTTGCCCGAGGTTCTCGAGTAAGTTAGCCACTCGGTTCGCCGCGTCCCCCGAGATGCCGGTGTCTACCTCGTCAAATATCATGCTTAGTGTTTTTCCGCTCGATACTGTGATGTTTTCGTTAAGTGCCACTTCTAGTGCAAGCATTATTCTACTGAGTTCGCCACCTGATGCCACCTGACTTATTGACCCACCTGCAGTGACATCGTTCGGGCTGAATTGGAACTCTACGCGGTCAACTCCCGTGCTTGCAAACTGCTCTAGTTGGGTAATCTTGACATCAAACCTTGCGCCCTCGAACCCTAACTGGCGTAGTTTTGCCGTGACGGTTTCTCCTAGTTTTTTGCCCATCGACACGCGAACAGACGTCAGACCCGTAGAAAGCTCTGAAACATCTTCCAGTAGTATAGCATATTCTTGCCGTAACACTTCTCCCTCGGCGTCGTCAACAATCGCCTCGAGTGCGGCACTTGTTTTTTCCCTAAACTCTAGCACGTCGGACAGCTCGGGGCCCCAGTTTAGCAGTAGTTTCTTTATTTGCGCAAGGCGGTCCTGTAAATATACCATCTCCTGCGGGTTAAAGTTCAACTCTTCAATATAGCTTGCCGCGGCGGATGAAAGTTGAGAAATAGAATTGGCACTGTCTTGTAGCGCTTCAGAATGTGCCTCAAAGTTCTTGTCATACTTCGCTAGGTCTGCGGTCGCATTAATAAGTGTAGTCAGCGCATCGTTCAAGGAAAAATTATTATCTACACCTTCTGTGAGACGAGAAATTGTGGCTGCCAAATGTCCGATTTCCTCAAGGTTTTTCATAGCATCGAGCCGCTGTTGGATTTCGTCATCTTCACCTTCTTTTGGGTCCACGCGGGCAATTTCTCCGACAGCGAACTCAAAATAGTCCTTCTGTTCGAGCGTTTTCTTCCGCTTCTCGTCAAGTTCTTCCAGCGATGCCTTCAGGTGGTTTAGTTCGGCATATTTGAGCCTATACTGCTCGAGTTGCTCCCGAGTACCCGCGAAATTGTCCAGAACACTCAGTGCGAATTTTGCGTCCTTGAGTTTGAGTTGCTCTTGCTGCCCGTGGATAATTAACATCTGGTCAACAACCTCTTTCAGCAATCCTGCAGGTGCACTTTTTCCCCCTAGACTGCCCTTTAAGCGCCCGGAATCAGCATCGAAACTGCGTGAAATAATCACTTCGCCGTCGTCTGAATAGCCACCGTTTTCAGCAACAATTTCCTCAACTTCGGCACTGACTCCCGCGAAAGTAGCACTGGCTTCAACACTGTGTTCTGAGTTCTGGTTAAGTAGCACAATACGTTCGGGGCGCTCACCGCGAATCAGGGCGACGACACTCAACAATAGTGACTTGCCCGCTCCGGTTTCACCTGTTATAGCAACTAGACCATTTTTGAGTTGCAGATTTGCCTGCTGTATGACCCCAATATTGGACGCACTTAGTTCAGTGAGCATCACGCCATCCTTGAACTGGAAGATGGAACTTCGACACTAACTTGCTGGTGAACTGTGCGCCGTCGACTTCGATGAAGTTGATGTAGGTTGTGGACTTCTTGACTTCAACAACTGCCCCTGACTTAAGGCGGTGTGCACGGCGTCCGTCGAGCATTAACGTTGCGAAGCCAGCTGCGGTTTCGTCAATGTGTAGGCGTAAAACTGAGCTAGACCCGAGGACTATCGGACGCGAAAATAGTGCGTGCGCGGCGACTGGCACCACGACAAATGCCTCAACTTCGGGCCAGATAATCGGACCACCTGCACTGTAGGCGTGCGCAGTCGACCCAGTCGGCGTGGAAATTATTATACCATCGCACCCGTATTCCGAAAACGCTGCGCCGTCGACTTCAAGGCGTGTGTTCAACATCCCGTAGCGATCGCCTGCCACACCAGCCTTTTCTAGTGCCGCCTCGTTAATTGCCCAGTCTTTGAGCACTGACCCGTCGGGGTTCTTCGCGGTTACTTCGAGCGTGGACCTCTTTTGCACATTACAATTACCAGACACCGCCGCTTTGAGCAGCACTTCGGCACACTCCTGGCTACCATCCACACTAGCGTTCAGGTCCATCGCAGTAAGAAAGCCTACATGACCCATATTTATACCGAGTATTGGTGTATCCTTACCGAACAGCATTTGTGCAACTGAAAGAAACGTGCCGTCCCCGCCTAGACTGATCGCGAGGTCATAGTTTACGCCTTCATTAAACTGCTCGTCGACTTGGGCACCTTCTCGGTTCAAGACATCTAAGACAAAGGAGCATTCTGGGCAGTTGTTGGAAATGCCGATGCGCTTAATCAGAAGAATTCTTATACACCCATTATAGCACCGTCTAGCAGTTTGGACATTATCGCGCAGCGGTGGTTAATATCTCGCGGTTTTATTAACACACGGACCTGGGGGTGCTATACTAATGAAATTAGGAAGAAACAGCGACCGACTTGGCAAGAACTCACGCTTGGCAGTAAAATTATGGCTATACTCAGCGATTTGCTCTTCACTGCCGCGTTCCTCATTCTGTTATACATTTTATGGCAACTCTACTGGACTGCGGTTCCAGCATACTACGATCAGAAGGAACTTGTTTCACGCTCGGAGTGGGATATGCCCGAGGACGTTACGAAGGCGGCACAACCACTAGACTATATGCCCTGTGATAAAATTAATGGCAAGGCGAGTTATGAGCGTGTTTGGGGCGTCGACTGGCAGAAAGAGTATGACCTCAACTGGAAAGAGCCTACTGAGATCAAGAGCATGATTGGGCGCGTGTATGTTCCAAAGTTCGGTGCAGATTTCGTGCACAACCTCGTCCAGGGCACCGACAAGGAAATAGTGCTTGACCGACAGGGGTTTGGTCACTATGAGAGCACTGTGATGCCAGGGTGCGTGGGGAACTTCGCTGCTGCGGCACATCGTGACGGTTACGGTGCGCCTCTCGGAGACGTCGAGAAAATCAAGGTCGGTGACTCGCTTATCGTGCGGACTAGGCACTACTGGTATGTATATTCAACTACAGGCTATAAAATTGTGCAGCCCGAGCAAGGCGATGTTTTACTGCCGGTGCCAGGTGATAGTACTGCAAAACCAACTAAAAGGCTTCTCACCTATACGACGTGTCACCCTCGCTGGAGCATGGATCAGCGCTATATTTTACAAGGTGAGTTCAAATACTGGGCAGAAGTGAAGTCAGGGGTGCCGCAGGAACTTCTGGATGTTGGGTTAAAGTTAGAGAATTGAGGTTGAGATGTATCGTGCTTTATTAGACTTGTTGCCAATCCACTGGTTCTTCAAACTGCTGCTGGTGATTATTATACTAGCGGGTGTGTCGTTTTTCTGCTTCACAACGCTTTTTCCCTACATCGTCGACTTCATCCCGTATCCGTTCGGCAATTTGGGGTTCGAGGAGGCAGTGGCGCAATGATGAAAGTTAAGGCATAATGGGGCGAAAAAACCTACGGAGTGACGAGCCTAGACCTCTGAATTTCTACGCGGCGACGGGGGGCTCTAGGGTGGAAACCAAACAAGGGGTCAGTTACACACTTCGACGCACAATGGAGGGGTCATCAGTTTATAAGTGCCCTGGGTGCAACCGAGAGATACCGAGTGGTGAGGCGAGTTGGACCGTAATTAAGAACGACCACATTCTTGGGGAGCAGGCTGCAATAGACGAGAGGCGGCACTGGCACGACTCCTGCTGGAAGGCGTTTCGATGAGCGCTTGGGAGGCACCATTTCTTGGAGCAGGACAGAGACTTGACGCATCTGTGGAAGTCCCCGCATCAAAATCCTTAACAAACCGTTACCTTGTGCTACAATACTTGTCTAACACGAAGCGTTCTCTGCACAACGTTCTAGATTCGCGCGACACTTTTTTAATGCGCAGTGCGCTAGATACGCTCAGTGCTCCTTCCAATCAAGCAACCATAGATGTCGGGCTTGCAGGGACCGTTATGCGCTTTGTCCCCGTGCTCGCTGCCTTGACAAACAAGAGTGTCCGGTTTGACGGTGATGAGCAGGCGAAACTGCGTCCGATGGGTCCGATGCTTGATGCACTTGAACAGCTTGGCGTCGAGATTATTCGAGAAAACCGCGACTTCCTGCCCTTCACAGTGGTCGGAAAGGGTGAAATCCAGGGCGGTAGAGTGGAAATTGATGCGTCCGCCTCATCGCAGTTCGTTTCCGGGTTGTTGCTCGCGGCGGCGAAGTTCACTAATGGCGTTGAAATTGTCCATATCGGGGAGACGGTGCCTTCATTACCGCACATTGAGATGACGTTGCACTGCTTAAAACAGGCTGGTGTTACTTGCAGAATGTCGAGTACTAGCACTAGTTCTTGGATTGTCGAGCCTGGTGAAATTCAACTTCCCGAGCTGACAGTGGAGCCCGACTTATCGAATGCTGGTCCGTTTCTTTGTGCGGCACTTGCGAACCCTGGAGGCGGTGTGGTCCGCGTGTCAAACTGGCCGAGTTCAACTACTCAACCGGGTGCATTTTTCAAGGATGTGCTACGGGAATTTGGCGCGTCGACGGCATTTTCTGAACAGAAGTCACTGCTCACCGTTCAGTCTGACGGAACGATACGTGGCGTTGACCTTGACCTGAAAGCGGCAGGTGAAATTGCACCTACTGTTGCCGCGCTCTGCACTTTAACTTCTGAGGAGTCGTATCTACGCGGAATTGGTCACCTACGCGGGCATGAGACGGACCGGTTAGCTGCGATTATTACCGAGGCGAGGCGGGTCGGGAGGCATTGTGAAATACTGGCAGATGGGTCAGGGTTGCACTTTCCGCATCAAGAGAACCTAAAATTGGTGCCAGCAACTATTGAGAGCTATAATGATCACCGTCTGGCAACATTCGGCGCTGTGCTTGGTTTAAGGATCGCAAACACAAGAGTTCAAAATGTCGAGACCACCGCGAAAACGATGCCAAACTTTGTAGAGATGTGGCACCAAATGCTCAAGGTGGGTTAAGGTTGCCCAAAAAAACGCTAATTTCCGGGGTCGTTGTGCAAACCCACCGCGGTAGATGTGTCGTCGAGCGTGAAGATACTCGCGAAAGCTTGATTTGTATGAAAGCGAAGAAGTTTCTAGGTCAGCAGATTGTGCCCGGCGACAGGGTCAAGGTTTTTCCTGGGGCGGACTTGGGGCGGATCGAAGGTGTTGAAGAGCGAAGGAGTGTGATCCGCCGAACCGCCGATGACACCGACCCGCGCGAGAAAATAATCGCCGCGAACTGCACGCACCTTGCATGTATTTTTTCAACAACAACACCTAAACCACAGCCTGACTTCATCCGCAGAGTGCTGAAATCCGCAGAGTTTGAGGGGGTGGAGCCACTTCTCATCGTCACGAAGACTGACCTGGAGCCGTTTGGCGCATCTGTTTTGCCACCCGAAGCTGAAGGTGTTCAGATGTTCGACGCGAACGAAGAGTTTGATCGGCTCATTAACTACCTACAGGGCAAAATCACCGCGTTCGTTGGGCTCTCGGGGGTCGGGAAGTCCACGCTAATCAACCACATTTTCCCGGAAGCTGAACAGCGAGTCGGAGACGTCAGTGCAAACGGGGACGGACGCCACACCTCGACATCCTCACACGCATTCCGCCTCTCCCCCTCCGCGTTGGTCATCGACACACCAGGGGTGCGCTCCTTCGGGCTTGGGCACTTGGGTGTCGATGTCGCGCAGCGTAGTGAGTAGCGCCTGCTTTGCAGAAGCGTTAAGCGAACGGAGTGTGTTTGAGGCGACGCGTAAGCGAGACGAGGCGCGTAAGGAGAGCGCGGAGCGATCGACCCAAATGTGTCACACCAGGGGTGCGCTCCTTCGGGCTCGGGCACTTGGGTGTCGAGTGACACTTGAATTCGCGGTGTTGGATCCTCGGGACAAGCCCAAGGATGACATGGAGTGCCGAGCGGAGCAAATGTCACCCTTGGCTTTATGCCGAGAATCCAGGGGGTTGGTGTGCCCAAGGATGACATGAGGGCAGTGTGTCCAGGGGTGACATGAGGGGGCAGTGCGTTTGTGTCATTCTTGGCTTTATGCCGAGGGTCCAGGGGGTTGGTGTACCCAAGGATGACACTGCGCGGTGGGTTATTGAAATAATACTGCCTGGTCATTTCCGTTGTAATCAATCTCAATTTTGAAGTCAAAGAAACTTGCCTTTTGAAGTTCAGTTATTTCATTAAATAGCTTATTCTTCTGCTCATCGTTAAATTTACCACTGTCCTTTAATGTTGACGGTAGATGCACTTTTAGAGTATTATAAACCAAGGTATCCGCGATAGGTGATGTAATATCGTTGGTGTTGTTTTTCCAGCACTCTTCTTCTACAATATTGTTACAAAATGTAATTAGTAAATCTTGAACCCTTTTTAGATAATCGGTTAAATCCTTCTGAGAGAATCCTGCGTTTGATACAAATTCTAACCCTTCAATTTTTGATGCATAATCACTTCTCAAGACCTCGTCTGGTACTTCACCCTTAAAAACAACTTTTGCATAAGGTATTGTAGGTTCATATGTCGACCCCGTGTATTGGTCTGGAAAATTTGCAGATGCAAAACTGTCAAGGAACTGTGACGCCTGATAGCTTTCTTTATATTCGGACGTATTATAGATAATATCAAGATATTCTTTAACGTCACGGTTATGATTTGATTCCCATTCTGCAATTGGATTTTGTGCAGTCTCTCTGATAAAAGGATTCATTCTAAATGTAATTTTTCGGTCGTCACTCTGTGATTGTTTTGATTCTTGAGCCACGGGAATAAAAATTCCTACCCCAACAATAACTAACACAACAATTAAGAAAACTAGTAGGAATAGTAAGACTTTGTTGTTTCGAATTAATACCATAGTGAAACCCCCATTTTGATTTGTGCGTTATACACTAAACTAAAGTACGAATGTTCTATATTTGCTCCGCTTGTAATCCCGACAGCAACGTCACCCGTATACCAAGGACCACCGCTATCACCTTTTTGTGTTATCGGCCCGTCAGTACTCCAAAGACCTCCTATAGTGTAACAAGTTCCATCGCTAGTACATGCCTTTGAAACAATATTTCCAGAATCGATGTATGCACATGATTGACCAGAAACACTTCCATAGGTACATACTGGTTTATCGATGCTTGGTACAACAAAGTGAGGAAATTTCCGGACTTCTCTAGGTCCTATTATAGTATCACCAGTTAATCCAACACTACTCCATAGCCACCTAAAGTCTCCTCCATTTACAGCATCTGGATCCATGATATTTGAATATGGTTGATCGGGTTCAAAAATATTTCCGATAGTCCGGGAGGAATAAAATTCAATATTTTCTGCGCCAGGACAATGTGCTGCCGTTAATATTCCAAGTTGATCTGAGTCATTTTTTTTAACTGAAAACGCCGAGGTGCACATTCCACCATTTTTATAATAAAGGTTTCCCCCTGCATCTAATGCCTGCTGTTCTATCTTTTTAGAATTGTCGTCGGATATTGCTATCTTATCGACGTTAAATACAGATGAAATTACTCGCACTTTACTTGTTAACTTATCATTTATGTCCATAAGTATTGATGGAAGCATGTAATTATTATCAGTTTGTGCAGACAAACTTTGATTATTTCTCGTTACAAGAGATACAATATCAACATCGAAACTGCTGTTAGAAGAATCTGGGGTAACTATGATTTGACACGCTTTTAGTCCTAGATCTTCGCACTTAATAGAGTTTGAAATCTCTATACTTGCATGATACTGTTCATCATCAGTAAATCCAGTATTTTCAATAAATTCGAGACCTGCTATAGATTTTTGGACATTTTTTATCTCTTCTGGAACACCGTTTTTAAATGCTATAAGTCCATATGGCTTTTTAGGATCTTCAATAGAATATGCATATTTGTCTGAATAATGGGTTTTTGAATATGTTACAAGTGAACCAAAATCAGATTCCCACTGTTTATAATCAGGATTAAACCTTTCAATTTCTTTAGTCATTAGTTTCTCTGATGTCATTACCTCTTGAGCGTTTGCTTGAATCACTACGAAACATAAAGCAAACAACAGAACTAATAAAAGTATTATTATTCTCCAAAATCGTGTGTTCTGAAAAAACACTGTGATACTATTCATATCAATACTTCCTTCTCTGCTTCTACCATTGACATCACTAGTATAACACCTTTTTATCTTAACGAAATGCTAAGGAGAGTCGGAGCAAATGTGTCACCCTTGGGCTTGTCCCGAGGGTCCAGTGTGTGCGTTCGTGGATTTTCAAGTTTACGAGCCACAATGGACAACTTGTTGTATATTTTTGGCGACAAACGCAGAAAATCGAGCGATTAGCGAGATCCTCGGGACAAGCCCAAGGATGACA
>JAISRT010000020.1 GCA_031273495.1 Candidatus Ancillula kalotermitis
TTTTGACTCTAGGCGAAGCCTATCCGAAAAAATCGATAAACCAGTGTGCTACACTGGTTTAGTAAGAAAACTGTAACGTAGTCACAGTTTTAAGTCAAGTGTTGCGCTAGCGATTAGAACTCAGGGTCACGATAATTCTTGCTCAAACTCCTTGTAGACGCGTTCGAAAACTGCAATCTGCTCATCGACACCCTTCGACTCAATGCCATCGAGCTCTAGTGCAACACGCTTCTCTAAATCATCATCAGTCATGCTTCTCCCTCCAGTACTTCAATCCCAAATCAGTAATAACCCTGCCCGAAGGTGTCCGCGAAATCAATCCCATTCGGACAAGAAATGGCTCAACCCCAGACTCGATAGTGTCTGGTTCTTCACCCAAGGACGCAGCGAGTGTTGAAATACCGACAGGCCCACCGTTAAAGCGATTGACCAGCAAGTCAACAATTCGGCGGTCTAGCGCATCGAGCCCGAAATTATCAATACCGTAGAGTTCAAGTGCAGATTTTGCCGCCCGCAGGTCAACATTGCCGTTTCCGTGGACTTCTGCCCAGTCACGCACACGTTTCAGAATCCTGTTCGCTATCCTGGCAGTGCTCCTTGACCGCTTGCCAATCTCCTCTGCCGCGTCATGCTCTACGTTGATGCCCAGTATCTTAGAGCTGCGTAGAACGATTTTTGCCAAGTCAGCGGGCTCATAAAAATCCATCTGCCCGACCCACCCAAATCGGTCGAGAAGTGGCCCTGGAAGAAGTCCTTGACGTGTCGTCGCACCAATTAGCGTAAAGTGCGGAAGTGGAAGTGCAATCGAGGAGGCACCGACACCTTTGCCTACCACAATGTCCACTCTGAAGTCTTCCATACCGATATAGAGCATTTCTTGCGCAGGCTTGCTCATTCGGTGAATTTCATCGATGAACAGCACTTCGCCTTCAGTTAGTGCGGAAAGTATTGATGCCAAGTCCCCTGCGTGGGTGAGTGCTGGCCCCGAAGTGATTTTAATCGGCACACCCGTAGTGTTCGCGACAATTTGGGCAAGTGTTGTTTTGCCAAGCCCCGGTGGCCCTGAAAACAGGATATGATCAGGAACACCTTTGCGCAACATAGCGGAGTCGAGTATTAGCGACAACTGCTCCTTTATTTGAGCCTGCCCTATGAACTCCTCAAGATTATTCGGACGCAACGACTCCTCCGAGACTTTTTCAGCTCGGTCAACTGGAACCTGCATGGTGATTTCTTCTATACTTCAATTATACCACAACACTGTGTCAGAATGGTGCACTCTCACTCACCCGCGCGGAACCGCTTCCTCTCAAAGTGCTGGACTAGCGCAGTAACCAGTAGTCCTAGTATCAAGAATGTCACGAAATACGCAATGAGCACTAGGGCGTCCTGCCAAACCAGCATCAAGTTACCGCCGTAGAATGTGTGCCGTAGCGCGTCGACAGCGTAGCCCATAGGCAAAAACTGGTGCAGAACGTGGAAAAATGGTGGCGTCGTCTGCCAAGGAAAAGTGCCACCCGACGCAGTGAGCTGGAAAATGAGTAGTAACAGACCGAAAAACATACCGACCTCTTTGAGCCCCGCGACCAGTGTGAACAGAATCGAACTGTAAGTCAAAGTCATCAGGAGCAGGAACAGGACGGTGATCCCCAGATACGCAGGTGGCATCCCCAACCCGAACCACACCACGAGCAGGAGAACAGCCATCTGACAAACACCTATAGTGGCAACCGGTATCCAGCGCGCAAACATTGTCGTAATTATGTCGCGAATATGTCGTAAATGTGGCAGAATTGTTGACTTAAACACCCCGCGCGCGACATCCTCCTCGACCTCCACCTCAGTTTGCCAGCTCGACATCAAGTCCTCGCGGCGAAGTGGCTTAACGATCACGAAGAGTGCGTAGGCACCAATCCAGGACGAAAGCGCAATGAAAAACGGCATCAGGCCCGCAGCATAACCCGACGCCGAAACCGAAGACTCGTTGGTGACTTGAAGCGGAGACGCCATTATTTTCGCAACACTGCTCGCATCAGAGTCTTTAAAGCTCGGTATAAGTTTTACGCCGTCTTGCAACTTCTGCGCCAACTCACTCGAACCCGCCTGCAGCTGATCGACACCGTCAACCAGTGCCCCAGTGCCATTTAACAAGTCGTCGAGCCCTGAGGAAAGTTGTTTCGCGCCGTCGTCAAGTTGCGTGACACCGCCTAGAAGTTGTCCAGTCGCACCGTTAAGTGTTTTCGCACCGTCCGAGACCTGATTCGCACCACGACTTAACTCATTGATTAGTGCTACATCCTGATTTGCCTTGGCGTTAAGGTCCTTGAAGTTTGCGTCGACATCCCTCAAAACCCCCTCAAGAATATGTTTCACGTCGGGAAGCAGTGCCGACGAGTTGATTGCCTGCGTGAGGTCCGGCTTAATCTGCCGCTCCCAGATGTTGAACACCTCCTGCCCTTTATTCTGCAGACCATTCACCACCCCAGCAACTTGCGCATTCCCACCGGCAACTTGGCTCGCACCATCACTCAAAGTCTTAGTGCCCGCCTGCATTTGCACCACTGCCGCCTTAAGCTGAGTCAAACCAGTCGAGAGTTGTTTCGCGCCGTTGTCAAGTTGAGTGACACCGTCTATCAGCGTCGGCAGTTCACCCTTCATCTGGTCCACCCCATCTGCAAGTTCAGTCGCACCGTCCGCCGCGAGTTGGATGTTGTCGTGGATTTGCGTGTAGCCATTGAGGAGCTCGAGGATTATCTGCTGGACCACAGTTTTCGTGATGATATTGTTCAACTCATTGCCTAGCGTTGAGGCCGCAGTGTGCACTAAATAACTGTTCGCGTCATTAGTTATGAGCTCGATTTTCGCGCCGTTACCGACATCTACACTGCCGTTTGAAGCATTCTTGAGCTTACTTAGGGAGTCCGAAAAGTCAGAGGGGATGAAGATGGCGAAAGAATACTCGTTAACATCTACACCGTCCTTAGCGCTCTGAAGGTCAGTCACTGTCAGTAGAAAAGGTTCCTCGTCGAGCAGTTGGTCCGCGATCTGTTTACCGTAATCGTCATCCTCACAGACAAGTGCCACTGGGACGTTCTTCATATTGCCGTAAGGGTCCTGGTTCGCCCAGAGATACAGCCCTGAATAGAGCGAAGGCACACAAATCAACGCCAGCACCGTCAGAACTAGCATCGGCGTGCGCACAAGACTCTTCGCGTTCGAAATCAGGCACTCTATAAACATACACTATTAGTATAGCACGGACAGTGGTAACATTGTGCTATACTTGGCATAGGTTGATATGGCAATAGGTCAGGATTTGAGAGGTGTAGACGCGAATGAATAATGTAAACAGAATATTTTACCAGTTCTTCTCACTAAACTATACTGTTGGCGAGCTTCGTGCATGGGGCGATTTTCTTGAGTTTATGGGCTACAATTCAGTATATTTGACACCAATTTTCAAGTCGACGGACCATTCGTATGACACTGAGGATTTTCGCCAAGTGGACCCGCGGATTGGGACGAACTCAGAGTTTAAGCAGCTGGTGGCAGAGTTTCGCTCACGGGGTATCAGCACAGTAATCGACGGTGTTTTTAACCATGTCGGGCGTAATTTCTGGGCATTTACGGATGTGCAGCAAAATGGGCGCAATTCGAAGTATTGGGAGTGGTTCAAGGATTTAAGGATGGCGAGTGAGGTTAGTGATGACACTTGTCGCTCGAAGCAGTATTTCCCCGATGATACGGTGGACTATGAGGGCTGGGAGGGCAATTTTGATTTAGTGCTCTTGAACCATGAATGCGAGGACTTAGTGCAGTATTTGATGGAGTGCGCGCGGTTCTGGATTGATGAGTTCGAAATTGGTGGGATACGGCTTGACGTGGCATATTCTTTGCCGTCGGATTTCGTGCGAAGTCTCCGCGACACAGTGGGACCAGATTTTTATCTACTCGGCGAGCAAATTCACGGCGATTACAAACGTCTACTTGAAGCTGGCCTCGACTCGGTGACCGATTATAACCTCTACAAAGCGCTCTGGTCATCTGTGCTTGACGACAACCTTTTCGAGGCTAATTGGACACTTGAAAAACATCAGGAGGAGTATGACGGGCGTCGGCTCTTGACATTTGTTGACAATCATGACACTGATCGCGTGGCGTCGCGCTACACTGCTGACGACGGGGTGCTGAATTTGGACAAGTTGAAAAAAGTGTACGAACTGTTGTTTCTAGTGCCGGGTGACCCTTCAATTTTCTACGGTTCGGAATTCGCATTAGAGGATAAGTGTATGCGGTCAATAAGGGAGGACGGTGCGCCTGATGCTGACAAATTTATTCGTGCGAAAATCAGCGTGCCACGTCCAGAGCAGTTCTCAAACGAACTTTCTGAGCATATAAGGTCGCTAATCAAGACGAAGAAGGAGACCCCTGCGCTTTGGGGGTGGGACTATACGAAGCTCGAAGTTCAAAACCAGTATTTGAAGTTCGCGCGCGGCGGAGAAATATTTGAGTTCAATCTTGCTTCTCGAGGCTAACCCCGATGATCCTCCTTTCGACGCGGCAACCGATATAATGTGACGGTGAAATACTTAACACATCTCATTTATGGTCTATACTGATACCATGAGCACGAAAGTTGATGAACTGCAAAACATACTCGCGCGTTCGAAGAGGACCGTATTTTTCGGTGGCGCTGGCGTGTCGACTGAGAGTGGGCTCAAGGACTTCCGTAGCGTCGATGGGCTGTATAACGAGAAATACGCATTTGCACCAGAAGTGATCTTATCGAACACATTTTTCAGGACCAAGACTAAGGAGTTCTTTGAGTTCTACCGAGACAAAATGATACTGACCACTGCGCAACCGAACCCGACACATCTGTATCTCGCGCGGAACCAGATACCAGTGATAACGCAAAATATTGACGGACTGCACTCACTCGCGGTGGCGCATGTCAAAGGTGCTGAAGTGAATTACGGCACTCCAGTCGATGACACTATCTACGAGCTGCACGGGTCAATACACCGTAACTACTGCACGAAATGCCACAAGTTCTACCCATTGAGCAAGATTATCGAGTCCGCAGGTGAGACGGACGGTATTCCGCGGTGCACAAGACTTGTTGATGCGGACGGTGAAATACAGCAGAGGAAATGTAACGCAGTTGTCAAGCCAGACGTGGTGTTATATGAAGAGACGTTGCATCAGGAGGTGTGGGGTGCTGCAGAGCAGGCGCTGTCACAGGCGGACACTTTAATAGTCGGAGGCACTTCGCTGACTGTTTACCCTGCCGCCAGTCTTGTGAGTATGTTCAGAGGCGGCACACTAGTGTTGATAAACCGCGACGAAACCGCATTCACTAGTGTTGCGGACCTCGTAATCAGTGAGCCGATAGGTCAAGTCTTCGCAGGGCTTTAGAACACACCACACCCTCACGCGACGCAGGTCTCCGTCCCGTGTCATTCTTGGATGGCTGCTGTCATTCTTGGGTGTTGCTGTCATTCTTGGGCTTGTCCCGAGAATCCACGTGAGCGGTGTGTTCAATGGACCCTCGGCATAAAGCCAAGGGTGACAGAGTGGGAGCCAAGGGTGACAGAGTGGGAGGCTAGGGTGACAGGGTGGGAGCCTAGGGTGATGGACACGAACACTAGCGTGCACTCAGGGCTGAATGTCAATACCCCTGCGTCTTAAAACTGCACCCCGACTGCGCATTCACTTGAAATTATATACCCCCTGCTGTCGCCCTTCTCAATATACTTAAGCTGCGGGATGTCCTCGGATGTCCACTTACCCACCTGCGCGGGGTCTAGGCTGAGGCACACTATCAAGTCGCATTTCTTAATCTTCGTCTGCGCATTCCAGTCCCCAGACGCCGAGTCATCGATAACGAACACTCCACTTTCTCCTAAGTCCTCAAGGTTAGATGAGCCGATGTCCCTGACTGCGACCTCACGCATTGACCCCGCCTGGAGAACCCCTTTAAGCACATTCGCAGCCCGCTTCCTGTCAGCGCGCTTACCTCCAAGTACGCAAACCGCAAGCGCACTGAAATCCGAAATGTGCAGAGTGGACGCTATGTCTAATTCGGAGAGGTCATCAATTCTAATTACTGACTGGTGTGGGTCCGCAACTCGCGAAGCCTCCTCTAGTGACTTAATTTGCCGTCTATTCTTGTGCTTGAGTGGCACATCTTCTGGCAGGGAAATCTGTAACTCTTGCGCATTGAAGATACCGCGCCCCGGAACGAAGCTAAGTGGCACATTCTTCTGATTAATGCCTAGAAACGCGTATTCATTCTCGTTACTCATCTCTAACACAATTCTCTGCTCGAAGAATGACAGCCAATTATTATAGACCCCACCCGAGCGTGCAACAGTAGCGGCAAGTACTACACCAAGCCCCGCAGAGTTCGCGAGAATCTGGTTGAACATGCTCAGAATTTGGGTCCCCGCCGGCTTCTCGAACTCATCGCGAAAAATGTCAATCCGGTCGATAACTAAAGTGCACTTTACCCCGTCCTCAAGAATTGCGCGAAAAAGTCTCCAAATGCGCTCGTAATCGTTAATGTCGACAATCTGAAAGGCATCCTGAATACAGGGCAGATACTTTGTGCGACTACAGTCAATAATGAACACATCCGTCCCCCTAATAGTCCCCACATTGTCGAGCAGTGCCCACTCCAGCAGCATACTTTCGAGTGCAACAGTCTTGCCAGCGCCCGTTTTCCCGAAGACAATAGTATTTTTGCGGCAGATGTTCAACTCAACCTGCTCCTGTTTCGCTGGTAGGTCTAATATAGCAAAATGTGGGCGCGACGTCTCGAACAGGTAGACGTCTTTCAGTGGCTCGAGCCACGGTCGCCGTAAAGCGCTGATATTGTTTTTGCTCGCCGCGCGATTACACTCCTCAACCAGTATGCTCAAGAATGTCGATTTAGCATCCCTCAACTCGGTGCCAGGCTTCACCACACTGTTTTCCCGCTGGTTCAGCTGTATTTTGGTCAGTTCACCCAGTTCGAATTCGTACACCTCAACATCACTTTTCACCTCTCCAACTTCGTAACCCACGTAAGCGGCTTGCATTTCTACGGGGGTCTCGGTATCATGTTTTATGAACAACCTGCCAGGGGTCCCACGCTTAATTCCCGCGGCGTCCTTACTGCCGATAATGTCATTTGATTCGTTCTCGTCAGCAACCCGCAGCGCAATGCGTAGATTAGTGTTAGCCTTCAAATTGTCCTTAATCACCCCGCTGGGACGCTGTGTAGCCATTATCAAGTGCACACCCAGACTTCTTCCCCGCGCCGCAATGTCTACAATTTGGTCGACGAATTCGGGCATCTCCTTCGCCAGCGCAGCAAACTCATCAACAACAATCAACAAATTCGCTAGTATTGCGCCCTCTTTCTCTTCAAGCTCTACAATGTCTTTTGCGTGATACTTACCCAATACACCTTCACGAAACTCCAACTCCGCCTTCAACGACACCAGCACTCTGCTAGTCAAATGCTCGTCAAGGTCAGTGATCATCCCTACTGTGTGCGTCAAAGTCGAACACTTCCCGAACGCAGCGCCACCTTTATAATCAACCAGCAGGAAGTTCAAGTTCTCTGGCGAACAGTTCAACGCTAGTGAGGCTATCCACGTCTGCAGAAACTCCGACTTGCCTGCACCGGTAGTCCCACCGACCAGCGTGTGTGGCCCATTTTTGCGCAAGTCAATCTCCACAACATCATTCGCACTCATCCCGACTTCGGCACTCAACTTCACTCCAGTGCCCGTATCAGTATTTGCCCATCTCGTACATATTTCTGCCCCCAGAAGTTCAGCGTCTAAATGCAGTAGATCCCCTAAGCTAATATACTTCGGAATGTTCTGGTCATTTTCGGGCACAAGACTCAAATCCCTCTTCGCGCAAAC
Source organism: Candidatus Ancillula kalotermitis (assembly GCA_031273495.1). GTDB lineage: Bacteria > Actinomycetota > Actinomycetes > Actinomycetales > Bifidobacteriaceae > Ancillula > Ancillula kalotermitis. The sequence continues at coordinate 7,920 of JAISRT010000020.1, forward strand.
TTTTCTGCTATAATTGAGACACGACGTCTTGTCAGCCTCTGCGCACCTGGAATACTGGTGCTTAATATTTTTTTGCCGGTCGAAAAGCACATTGCTCTGTAGATTCACTACTTGCCGAACATTAAACGGTATCGTCGACGCATCCCCTGCGAGAAAAATGAAATGCAGCTTGAGCTTCGCCCCGTCCGCCATTAACTTCTCGATAATGTGCCAGTGAGTGTCAATGATGTTCTCGACAATAATAAGGAGCACCTTCTCTTGCCGTAGTTCTGCATCACTCAACTTACTGCGCTCCGAAATCAGTTCCACTAGCGTTTGCAACACACCCAGGAACGACTTCTGCGAGCGTGAACACAGCTTAGTGTCGACATTCTGCACCCATTTGAGCCACGCCAACTCGGGATTACTGCCCAGGCTAAGCACACCAATAGTCAAGTCATTCGGGGAGTAAAGAGTCACTAACTCAAGCAGGAAACCTTGCAGGCGACGCAACGCAAGCGGTGAGTCAACAATCAGTCCGACACCGCGCGTCAAGTCAACTAGTAGAGGCACATTCTGCAGCGTAAGCGGGGTATCATCGAGCATAACTGACGAGTCGATGTCTGCCACGCCAACTCTAACTTGCAGGAAATCGGGGTCCGACGAGTGCTTCTGCCATAGGTGAACTTGGTCAAAATCAGGGTTCCGACACCGTAGGACATCCTCTTCACGGTCGCGCAAACACTCCGCTTTATATCTGACTTCTTTGCACTTTTTCGCGTATTCTTTCTCTTTGCGCTTTGCCTCCCGTTTGAACTCACGCCGGGACGAAACTGTTGACGAAATCATCAGCAGTGGAGACATCAGCATAAACATAGCAGTCATAGGGTTCGGCATCATGAAATAAAACATCGCGCCCATCATCATCGGCAGCAACACATTCATTAGCGGCAACTTCGGTTTCTTGTCGTCTTTCGGCTTCTGCGGCATCTTGAACTTTTTCCCCTCAAGCAAAGGTGGTAGCACCGCGCATCGGTTATAGAACTGAATCTGCTTGTTCTTCGCGCTAGAGTCCACTTCGAGAAATTTGTCCGAACCGACCTCAACGACCTCAACAACACTGCCGTCATATATATGTGCTTGCCGTAGCATTAAGTCTGGCGCTAGACTTTTAGTGCCGCTCTCAGTTAGAACCGCGATACTGAGTTTTCGCTCATTTGTAGTATCACTAGGCAGTAGAACCTTCGCGAGCTCGGAAACCTGCAAAGTGGGCTCGGACTCGACAATAATATCTCTAGTGCTCGCGCGGGCATTCGAGGGTCCCCGCACGACAAGTGTAAGTTTAAGTTGCATAACACTAGTCTACTAGAAACGCAGTGCTTCCCCACATCACCGTCACCTGCGGTTAATAAGTGCCAAGTTTAGGGTTATAGTGCGTTATATGTTATTTTTTTTGACTATTCCATTAAGGGGCCACGGCCCCCCACCACCCGTGGGCATTATAGCGTAAAATACTGGTAGAAGCGCGCGGAAAGTGCGCCGCGGTTAATAAGTGCCAAAACTATCACCCCGTTATACTTGGACACACCGACTCGCCGCCCTGTCACCCTTGGCTTTATGCCTCCTGTCATCCTTGGGCTTGTCCCGAGGATCCACGCTAATCGCTCGATTTTCTGCGTTTGTCGCCAAAAATGTACAACAAGTTGTCCATTGTGGCTCGTAAACTTGAAAATCCACTGACACGATGTACTCTATAGACCCTCGGCATAAAGCCAAGGGTGACACGGGAACGGACACCCCGCGCACCATCCACACTAGCGAGCGCAGCGGTACATCCTCCCCATAATTAATTTGTTATGAATAGCACTTACTGAATTCGTCAAATTATTCCGTAGGAAAATTTGCGAATGAAGTTAAATGAAGTTGAATGAAGTTGAATGAAGTTGAATGAAGAATGAAGTCAAAAATGGTCAAACTCGCTTGCGAGTTTGGCAATTGGCGGAAGGTGGGGTTTGGGGAGGAGAGCGCAGCGGTACATCCTCCCCATAATTAATCTGTTATGAATAGCACTTACTGAATTCGACGCATTTGGTTCGATCGCTCCGCGCTCTCATTACGCCCCTCGCACAGGCTTCACCAGTGCTCAAACACACTCCGCTCGCTATTGCTTCTGCAAAGCAGGCGCAACTCGCTACGCTGGGCATGGGCTTCGCCCGCATGCGAATGAAGTTAGTGCTATACTATAGAAATAGGTACTGATACCATGCGTGAAAACCGTAGTCCTCGGAGCGGTGATGTTTTTTGTTTGCTAGTGCCCTGCTTTAATGAAGACGAAACCCTGAAAGTTGTTGCCCCCGTGCTGTGCGAGAAGATGGTGGGACTGATTGAGAGCGGTGCAATATCTGAAAAGTCATGCATACTATTTGTTGATGATGGCTCCACTGACTCAACGTGGCAAATTATCGAGCACCTTGCGCAAAGTAACCAGATGATCCGTGGGTTGAAGCTCTCGAGAAATTTCGGACACCAGAACGCACTTCTAGCGGGTATGTCTGCGTCGCTACAATTTTCCGATGTCATCATCAGTATGGACGCCGACCTTCAAGATGATGTTAACGCAATCGACAAAATGCTCGCTGACTATTCTGCAGGATCCGAAATTGTCTACGCAGTGCGCTCCTCAAGAGAAAGTGATTCTAAGTTCAAGAAGTCGACTGCGCAGAGTTTCTACAAACTGATGAATGCCCTTGGTGCCTCAGTAGTCTACAATCATGCCGACTTCAGGTTGATGAGCAAGCGTGCGGTCGAAGAGTTATTGAAGTTTACTGAGGTGAACCTTTTTCTACGTGGGCTCGTTCCACTTCTGGGGTTCAAGAGCAGTAAGGTTGAGTACACTAGAGCAAAGCGCGTCGCGGGTGAGTCAAAGTATCCGTTAAAAAAGATGCTCAAGTTCGCGTTCGACGGCGTGACGTCATTTTCAGTGAAGCCACTTCGCCTTGTGACTATTCTCGGTTTCTTAACGTTTTTCTGTGGTATTTTAGGAACGGTGTATTCAGTTGTGCAATTCTTTCGCGGAGACACTACAATCGGGTGGGCATCAACTATCTGTTCGATTTGGTTGCTCGGAGGTGTCCAAATGATTTCCCTAGGGCTGATTGGTGAGTATGTGGGTAAAATATTCAGCGAAACGAAACGACGACCACGGTTTATTGTTGAAGAGTTGATTTAAGCAGGCAGTAATACATTGAGTCCGTGCCGTCAAGATGTGTCCAGAGTTGCTGCTCATCAATTTTTTCAAGTTCGGTATGCGTTCTTAGCACCGCATCCACCACATTAACGGTTTCTTCAAGCAATGGTGAGCATGTGGAATACAATAGCAGTCCACCAGGTTTCAGGGACTGCACTGCTGCGGAAAATAGTTCGACTTGAAGGGCACTCAGGCACGCCACCTCGTCGAGTGTCTTGACATTGCGGAGCTCCTGGCGCCTCCGGATAGAACCCAAGCCAGAACATGGCGCATCGAGCAGTATGCGGTCAAATTTCACGTCACGTCCCGGAATTTCACGAGCATCAAGGTTGGTTAGCGTTACATTCTTGAACCGTTTCATGGAGTCACTGAGCAGCCTGAATCTGTGCGGGTGTAGTTCGTTCGCAGTCAAACTAGACTTCGCATTGCCTTCTAAGAATGTTGCCAACACTAGCGCTTTCCCCCCTGGTGCGGCACAAAAGTCTGCCCAAGCTTCCCCTTCTGGATCAACAATTCGTGCAGTAATCAGCCGGTCGGTAACCCTCAGGCTTCCGGAGTCTTGCACAATCGAAGTGCCTTGTTGAATGTCTGGATCGCTAGCGGGGTTGCCTGACGTAAGAACTCGGCTACATCTGGTCTTTAGGTCCGTTATTTCGACACTCGGAGCGGTATTATTCGCGGTGAGCAGTGCCTCGAGTTCATCAGTGCGACCCCAATGTTTGAGTGAGCTGTCATACTCGTTAAGTATCCACGAGGGGCAGGAAAAAGTGAATGCCAACTTGTCGTCGCCATCAAGTTTCGCCTCAAGCTCCACCTCAAGCTCGGGGGTCACTCGGCGCAGGACCGCGTTAAGTATCCCAGTAAATTTGTGCAGTTTGAGTTTATGGGCAACGTTAACCATCTCGTTCACGGCGGCATACTTCTTCACGCGCATATTCAAAATCTGGTGTGCTCCCATGAGTAGCAGCACGAGCAATTCCACATCGAGTTTATCTACATCCTTTCGGACGAGTTCCGCGATAATTCGGGAGTACTTATACTGGTTCCGCACTGTGCCGTATGTCAACTCCGCAACGAGCGCTTTTTCCTGTAGGCTTAAGTCTGACCCATCGAGTGCCCTGCGAACGGCTAGATTTGCGTATCGTTTGCCCTTTATGATTTCAAGAAGCGTTTCAAATGCGAGTAGGCGTGCTTGGTTTTTAACGGACATCTTCACCCAACTGCACCAATTTCGCGTGTTTAGGATGCTCAGCGATGTTTTCAATCCACGCCAAGTGCAGCCACAAGATAAAAAACGGTGTGAGATGACGAAGGAAACTGCCATAGTCTGGCTCGAAAACCGACTGCGTGACGAAGAATGCTAGTATAAAGCAGACTAGTTTCTGGGCTGTCGCGAACTCCTTGGCCTTGTTGTCGAGAAGCGTGGTTCGGAAAATCAACAAGCAGAAAAGCGCTCCAAGCAGTAGAACTCCGAAAAAGGTTAATATGTGGTATAAACTAAGTATCTCGAGCATAGGCGTGGGGACAATAAGTCGAAATTGTGCGGAAAGTAGGTTAAAAAAGACTTCAAATAGGTTCTGCGGCACCTCAAACAGGTTCATAATCAAAGAGTGTCCATCACTATTAAAATCAAACTTGAAAGAGGCGTTCGTGAAATTCCGTATTGTTGTCAACTCTTGATGATTCGGCACCATAGAAACTAGTGCAACGCATACTGTAGAGCAAAAAACTGAACAGATCAGCCGAAACGCGGTCATCTTCTTCCAGTTTAACACCCTTAAAAAGAAGTAAACAGCGAGTGTGATAATATAGTATGCTCGGAAGTTAGCCTGATAGTAAAAGATGGTGTAAAGTATCAGAAAGTCACCGTATTTGAAGTTTGACGCGATGAGTACAACAAGTGTAACAACAAAAAACTGCGAAAACTCCTTAGAAGTGTGCGAAAAGTAGATCGACGCAGTGATTAGAGCAACACACTCCACCAGAAGCACGGTTTTAGAGGCATAACTTGAGGCGGGGAGGTATTTTTGCCTGAGGAGCAACACAACTATCAGCACAACCGAAAAAACAAGCAGTCCTTGAACTATTGGTGTCGAAAAAATGTTGAGGACTGCGACATAGAAAGTTTCATTAGGGCTATATGGCGTAAACTTGTCGAAACTATTTTTGGCGGCCGCAGTCAAACTAATACTGTCTGCACTCGTACTCTCAACTACATTTTGCTTGACGAAGATGATGGCGTACCCGACTAGTGCAGCAGCACTTAGCGCAATGAACTCGATATGTGTGCGTAGAAATGCCGAAATCCTGTTGCCCACCGTGTAAATTATGCCAAGTTGTGAAGTCAACTCAGGTGCACTTTCAGAAACCGCGAAATCTCCTGTACCTCTTCAAGGCAGATTGAATGGTCCATCGGGTAGTTCACGTCGACCACTGATGAGTAGTTGTTTTTGAACCAACATTTAGCGCGCTCGGATTCGGCAGGTTCAACAATTGTGTCAAGCGTCCCCCAACCGTGAAACACTGGGATGTCGGGGGTCTCTGCGTGCGTATCGTCAGCGTCAAACGGCAAGTAACCACTCAACATCACAACTGCAGATAACCTACTGGCGAGTTCCGCACGGTTTAGTAGGTGAGTCACCATCGCACCACCTTGTGAAAAACCAAGCAGAATAATTTTACGCTGCGGGTCAATTTCCCCTGCACTTTCCTGCTCCTTCAGCCAATTCAAGAAAATGTCACCGGAGAGCTTTGCCTCATTCTTCCTCTTCGCGCGTTCAACAACAGGGTTTTCGAACCAAGCATAACCGTTCGCATAGGGCAGACTGAACGGAGCGCGGGGTGAAACATAGTCGATGTCAAAATCGAGCACATTGACCAGCCCTGGCAGATCGTTTTCATTGGACCCCCACCCGTGTAGCAAAATTAACAGTGGACTGTCGGGATTTCGTGCTGTTGAACATACCTGAGTAATAATTTCCACTTCACACCCCGTAAATTTCTTTGTCGATCTTCTTTTCGTTAATCCGTAGCACCTCATTGCGACGCACTTTCATCGATGCTGTCAGCTGTCCGTTCTCTTCAGAAAAGTCTTCGTCGAGCACTATAAACTTCCGTATTGACTCCGCGCGTGAGACTGTAGCGTTCGCCTTCACAATCACGCGCTCAATCTCCGCCTGCACTAATGGCTGTTTTGTAGCCTCTCGTGCAGTTAAAGAGTCGTCGAGCTTGTTTGACTTCAAGAAGTACTTCAGGTTTTCAGCGTCAAACGTCAGAATCGCAGAAATAAACGGACGCCTTTCGCCAACCACAACAGCATTTGCGATTATCGGAGAGGTTTTAATCAGTTCTTCCAGTGGGCTCGGACTGACGTTTTTGCCCCCCGCAGTCACGATGATATCCTTTTCGCGCCCCGTAATCTTTAAGAACCCGTATTCGTTGAGTTCACCAATATCCCCGGAACGTAGCCACCCGTCAGTTGTGAAGAGGCTCTTATTCGCTTCAGGCAGGTTATGGTACCCAGGCGTCACGCTCTCCGATTTGATCTGGATCTCGTTGCTAGTCTCGTCAATGCGCACCGAGATGCCAGGTAGTGGTTGCCCCACTGTGCCGATATTGTTCAACTTCCCGCGATTTACGAACGCGGGTGCCGCAGTCTCGGTCAAACCGTAGCCCTCAAGAATGGTCAGTCCAGCACCATTAAAGAAGTGCGCCAGGTCCGCGTCAATTGGTGCGCCCCCCGAAATCAAGAACTCGACATTTCCCCCGAGTGCGTGCTTAATCTTACTGTAAATCAGTGCTGAATAGAGTTTGTTCACTTTCGGTGCAACTGTTTGCCCCCTGAACTTGCTGTTTGCCGATTTTGACGCATCAACTGCAGTCTTCGCAGCGCGGGAGAATATCCTTCCAGCAACACCCGTTCCCGCCTTCTGGCTTGTGGCGTTGTAGACCTTCTCAAAGATGCGCGGAACGCCGAGGATGTAGGTAGGTTTGAACGCAGACAGGTCAGTGAGCAGAGTTTTGATGTCGTTGCTGATCCCGAGGGTCGTAGTTCCAGCAATCGCAACATATTCTAGATACCGCGCGAAGACATGAGCAAGTGGGAGAAAAAGAAGCAGTCGCGCATTCGGTCGCATCAACACTTCGGGAACTCCGAGCATACCATTCCGGACGATTGACAAGAAATTCCTGTGCGTTAACTCCACCCCTTTTGGGTTACCCGTCGAGCCTGAAGTGTAGACAATTGTTGCAAGGTCATCTGCTCTAACCTCGGAAATCGCCTTGCTCAGGCGTGGGTCAGCCTCCGCGGAAAGGCACTCTAGTGTTTTTGCATCCAGGATGAAAATGTTGTCCACCTGGTTAGACTTCTCGTTCGCGGCAACAAATTTGTCCATAATGTCAGCCGACCCAGCAAAGGCATATTTAACGCTCGCGTCAAGCAAAATGTGGCTGATTTGTGCAACTGACGACGTTTCGTAGATGGGAACGACTAGCACTCCAATCATCAACCCCGCAAAGTCAAGCAACACCCATTCGAATGAGGTTGAGGCCGCGACGGCGATGGCGTCCCCCTTTTTCAAGCCTAGAGCGAGCAGTCCAGATGCTAAGTTTCTGGCGCGGACTTGGAACTCGGAGGCGGTGACTAACTCCCACGATGCACCCGACTTGAACTCGAAAAGCGTTTCGTGCGGGGTCTTCGCGACACGTTCCTGAAGAAGTGTATATATGTTTTCGCCGTCGCGCACAGTTGCACCAGCCGAAGCCGTAAACTCTTTCAAATTGCTGGTCATCACTCTTGAACGACGGACAGAATACTTGTTTCTAGCGGACGCGCTGCACTTTTCCTGCCTTGATGCAAGATGTGCAAACGTTGAGTTTCATTGGCGTTCCGTTAATTTTCGTGCGCACAGGCTGAATGTTCGGGTTCCACCGACGGTTCGTCTTGACTTGAGAGTGAGAAACATTGTGCCCAAACTCAGGTCCCTTTTCGCAAACATCACATTTCGCTGCCATAATAATCCTTTCGTAACTTTCCTAGTATAGCGCGTTCAGGTCTTTTTGTTAAATTGAGGGGGGAAAGCCTTCCCCCTCGCTGCAACCTCAGCCGCTTCGCGTCGAGTTTTCCGCTACCCCCTTCGCCTAGGGGATATTCCCCTAAGACCCCTACTTCTACGCGCGGTGGGTTGTGCTACACTATTGGTATCAACAATACGCAAAGTTTAACTCATAGGTTGGCATTACCCGATGTCCTACGCGGCGGGGCGATTATCCTTGTTGTCTGCGGGCACAGTTTCCTTCCCTTAGCATCGATGATCCCTAACTATCAACTCGGAATTAAGTATGCTCTGATTTGGAACTTCCATATGCCGTTCTTATTCTTTGTCTCTGGGCTTTTTGCATCTCGACTGCTTAAACGAACATTCAAAGATGCGGTAATTCGTAAAGTACGTCAACTCATTGTGCCGTATTTACTGTTTTCAGCACTCGAAATTACTGTCAACATTTTACTCGGTGGCTTGACAAATACGAAACTTCAACCGATTAACTATTTGACGATGTTAGTTCAGCCAGTTCAGGAGATGTGGTTTATTTACGTGTTGTTTTTCTTGTTCATGCTTTATTATGCTATCCACAAACTCTTAGATAAACACTTGGGAAGCAGTACGAAATTTTCCGTTGAACTTATTTTAGTTGTGCTAGGTTTCATTTTATTTTTTATTGGTAAAGATGTTCAAATATGGGTCATTCCTCAAATTATGAATTACTTCGTTTTCTTCACACTCGGTGCGGCAAGTTTCAATCTTCTCAGAAATCCTTCCATAAAGCTTTGGGTAAATATAGTAGTACTGATTCCACCTCTTGTTGTTTATGTATTCTTGTGCAAGTTTAACATTTTTATCGCAGACGCGAACCTGCTTCTAGCATTTGGACTGATTCGTACACTATTTGGAATTGTTACCTTCATCCTTTTATCATTATTGCTGATACGCGTTTCATTGCTCTCAAAGTTTCTACAGTATTGTGGAGTTGCATCAATACTTATTTATTTGCTTCAGACCTATCCAATGCAAGGGTTTAGGATTATTATCTTCAATGTCACTCATATTCTAAATCCACTAGTATACGAAATTTTCGGGAGTCTTTTAGGTGTTGCAGTGCCACTAATAATTTACTATTTTTTCAATGGCACAAAAGCATATTCGCTAATTTTTGGCAGATGAGCACCAATATGACATACAGTTGTATTAAACTGGGAGTATGAAGTTGTTAACTAGTTTTTTGAGCAGGCTAAAGGTCGAACAGGTCTTTAGACTTAAGTTTTTGGCATTTGTAATACCATTTTGCTGGTATGTGCTTGTAGATTTTGTCTTCAACCCGATGTGGTCAACAAATGATGGTCATCAACTGGCAGTTTTGACGCATGAATTAGGTACAGCATCTCCACTTTGGGACATGCAAACAATCCTGTTTTCCCTCTTCTCTAAGCATTATCTGCCAGCACTTCTTGTCATGTCGCTAGTTTCTGCTCTGTCACTATTCAATTTTATACGGGTTTACTTAAAGTTCAGCAATTCGTCTACAAAAGAGAGGTGGGCATTCAGTATTATCGTATTTTACAGCCTTTTGCCTGTCTACTGGACATTCAACGCATCATTCTTTCCGTCAACAAATTATCTTCCGCTAGGGCTTTTTCTGCTATCATTCCTGTTTGAGATTTACCACATTAGGGCAGCATTCTTCTCGCAGTTTCATAAAGTTGTATTGCTGGCTCTAGTGTTGTTCTGGATTTCTGAAACTCGGCGTGACGCTATGTATGCAGAGTACTTAATGGCATTAATATTTGCGCTAGTGTTTTTCCTTTCGAAACGGTATCGAACAAATCAAGGTGTATACAGTGAAATCATAGTAGATGAGCTGACGAATCATCATGGCGGAAAAGCTACACTAGTGGTGCCGACCGGGGCTACAACAAATGTCAGGGGGGGCTTCAATGTAAAGCGTCGAATTTTATTTGGTAAGATTCTACTCATTGTTCTAGTACTCAGTTTCAGTTTCAGTTTTGCGCAAGTCAGAAGTGTGCTCGGTGTGCCGGTTGCTGATCCCGCAGGTGCGGACTGGGTCTCAACAGGTGTAAGTGTCCCAATTATGATCGACGCGAAAGCAATACTCGACAGTCCGAATCTCGAGTATATTTCATACGATGATAACAAGTGGTTCGAGGATCATGGCTTTAACCTCGAATGCCTAAAAGGATTTAGGCCCAATATCTCTGACCCAATCAAAGGTTGTTATGTTCTTGCGATGACAAAATATCAAGCGTCGCAACAGGAATTCTTGAGACGAAGTTTGAATGTAGCTTTTTACCACCCAGAGCATACAATGACAACTTATTTGACATTTATTCGCCCACTTATCGATCCGACATATGAGTTATTCGGACTACAGAATTGGGTCGCTGCTGGCTGGAAAGATGTGGATGTCTGGATGCGTGACCTTGATGTAAACGCTAACTGTAATAAAATTTGTCAGATGTTTGACTTCGCTGCTCGAGCAACTTTCAGGGTTCCAATTCTGAGCGTATTAATTTCAGCAGGAGGTGTCCAAATTTTTGCGTTTATCGTTTGTTTATTTGTCGGGATCCGTAAAAAGAAATATGCACCTTTACTCTTTTTCACACCACTTATGTGCAGTTATGCCGTTCTAGCAGTTTCCGCACCAGTGCAACTTCCAGTCTATTCATATTTGGGCATCGTGATGGCCCCATTAGCCGTAATCCTGTTTCGAGAAGAAGTTCGGCAAAAGCCTAGTTCTGATGTAGAGTAAGATATATTGCACCAATATGACATACAGTTGTATTAAACTGGGAGTATGAAAAGCATTGACGACTGGGAAAAGATAGCTGAGGGGAAAGTGCGCGAGCTTTACGCCCCAAAGTTCGAACACCCCAAAGGTGATGTCATTCTTGTTGTTGCATCGAACCGCATTTCAGCATTTGACTTCATTCTCGACGCTGAAATCCCACTGAAAGGTGCAGCATTGACACGGAGTTCAGTCTTCTGGTTTTACGAAATTGAGGAGAACTTAAACATCCCAACGCATTTTATTAGTGTAGATGACGAGAGTATTCCCGAAGTTTTTCGCGGGCGGGCAATGCTTTGTAAGAGGCTTAAAATGATTCCGGCTGAGTGCGTTGCACGTGGTTTCTTAACTGGGTCTGCATTTCAAGAATATGCGAAGACTGGTAAGTTCCAAGAGTTTGACTTGCCTTCTGGGCTAAAGGACGGCGCGAAATTAGACAAACCGATATTCAGTCCAGCGACGAAAGCGGCAGTGGGTGACCATGATGAAAACATATCGTTTGACACCTTAGCAGAAATAATTGGTGAGGAACTTGCTGAGAAGTTGAGAAGCACGACACTTAAAATCTTCGAGTTCGCTAGTAAGAAATGTGAAGAAGTAGGTCTAACTCTAGTTGATACGAAGTTTGAATTTGGCATTGACCCAAGTAATGGTGAACTAACGCTTGGAGATGAAGCCCTGACGCCAGATTCGAGCAGATATCTAGACGAAAACGCAAAAAGTTTCGACAAGCAGTATGTTCGCGATTGGTTGTTGAACGAGTCAGGATGGGTAAAAGAGTCTGGGGATAAACCACCAGCGTTGCCACACGACGTGGTCGGACAAACTTCGGAGCGTTATTTAGACCTGTTGCAGAGGTTTTGGTTGAGCATAAGTGAAGGCAAGAAAGAGTGGTAGATTTTTTAGTATGAATGTTAGTGAAGTTAGGAGAGAAAAATGAAAATAGCAGTTGCATCAGATCATGCAGGTATTGACCTGAAGTTGCCAATGTTGGAGGTCTTGAAGGAGAGGGGTATAGAGTTCACTGATTTCGGGACTCATGACCATAATTCTACTGACTATCCTTCTTGGGGTGAGCTTGTTGGCAAAAAAGTTGCGAGCGGTGAGTATGAAAAGGGGCTGCTGTTTTGCGGAACGGGAATTGGTATTTCACTGGCAGCAAACAGTGTGAAGGGAATCCGTGCGGTTGTCTGCTCAGACGTCTTTAGCGCGAAAATGAGCAGGGAGCATAACAATTGCAATATTCTTTCTCTTGGAGCGCGCGTCGTCGGGGTTGGCTTGGCAGCAGAGATCCTTAACGCTTGGCTTGATACCGATTTTGAAGATGGTGGGCGTCATCAACGGCGTGTTGACATGTTGATTGACATTCAGGACGAGAATATGAAGTAGACTGCCCTGTTGGCAGTGCGACCTTTGTGCAAATCTCGGCTGCGTTCTCGGCTGCGTAGCGCGTTGAACATCATAGTTGTGCCCTGTCAGCTGTCACTCAGCGCGGCAAGTTGTCCGCATGCGCCGTCGATGTCCTGACCACGTGACTCTCTTAGGGTTGTCTGTATGCCTCGGGATCGTAGCGTTTCCAGAAAGGTCGATGTAGCAGAATCAGTTGATGCGGTCCATGGCGAGCCCTCCACGTTGTTGAGCGGTATCAAGTTGACATGCACCCAGTTTGACCCTCGTCTATTTAGTATCTTTGCAAGGGTGTTGGCATGTTTTTCCGAGTCGTTAACATTCAGCATTAAGGCGTATTCAATCGAAACGCGCCGCTTCTTAGTCTGGTAGTATTGAAAAGCAGCGTCTAGCACAGTATCTAAGTCATACTTCTTGTTGATTGGAACGAGTTTGGACCGCAGTTCGTCAGTTGGTGCGTGCAGTGAAATTGCAAGCCGCAGAGGAAACTTGGCTTCGGCAAGACGGTTTATTCCTGGAATAATGCCTGAAGTGGAGATTGTTACGTTTCGTGCAGGAATCCCAAAGTTCGGACGCGCAGTTTGCGTTCTGACTGTTGTGGTTGAGTCGTCAGTGTGGTTGATAGATGGCGCACAGATTTGCTCGAGTGCTTCAAAAATGTTGTCGAGGTTCTGCGTCGGCTCACCCTCACCCATAAAAACAATGTTCGTTAGTCGTCGTGGCTCATAAAGCGTGTGGACATCAGATGTGTTAGGGCCAAATTTTGCTGGAGAAGTGAGCGACCTGGCAGCAAAAAAGACTTGTTCGATGATTTCGCGTGAAGAAAGGTTGCGCTTGAAACCTAGCTTACCAGTTGCACAAAACGGACACCCGATGGCGCACCCAACCTGGCTCGAAATACATAGCGTTGCGCGATCAGGATATAGCATCAACACTGACTCGATGAGGTTACTATCTTGAAGGCGAAATAGTGTTTTTATCGTCTTTCCCTCATCGCCTATCTGCTGCTTTAGCGGTTCCAGCACCTGAGGAAACGCCACTTCACATAACTCTGGCGCCAGTTTCCCTATGTCAGACATGTCACGCGGGTCAATGCTAAGGTGTTCAAAATAGTGCACTTCGAGCTGCTTAGTGCGCAGTTTGGCTTGGCGTTCATCTCTGAACAGCGAGGGCGCTGATGCGTAGAGTGCATGATAATCTAGTATGAAGTCATTATAGCACACGCACACCCCCACGTCATCCCACCGCCGCCCAGCGTGGCATAAAGCCAAGGGCAGGCGCGGGCTTGTCCGTCCCCTGTCATCCCTCATGGATACACTGCCTCCTCATGTCATCCCTCGGCATAAAGCCAAGGGCAAGCGCGGGCTTGTCCGCCCGCTGTCATCCTTGGGCTTGTCCGTCCCCTGTCATCCTTGGGCTTGTCCCGAGGATCTATCGCACACACTCCGCGTCGCAACGCCTCCCGCGGCGGTAAATCACCACGCTCGGGGTTACTCCGCTAGTCACACACTACCTCTTGCTCACTGGTTCCCTAACCTGACGGTTACTCTCAATCCCCAAACGCTTATGCTGCTCTCTTGTAGCCTCCTCTAAGCTCTGCAACGAAACAAGTAGTAGACGCTTTCCCATCTTCTCAAAATCAAAGAAGTATGTCATATTGGTGTCTCCAACTTCAAAAAACACTGTAAGAAAGAATGTGTTACCCACAAAAATCCCCTTCGTAATGCTTGCGACTTTGACTGAAGACACTCTATTACAATACTGTTCACGTAATTGTAGTATCCTTTCCCGCACTACGCCAATGCAGCAGTCTTCTAAGTCACGCGGTCCTTTCCTTTGAAAGATCACAGCAAGGACATATTTTACGATTCCGAAAGCTAAAGCCATATTGTTCCTCCTTTTGAGTTCACCCTAATAATAGTATACATCACCAGTCAATCAAACTTACTAGCCTAGTCCTTTGGTTAATAAGTGCCATTTTTATGAAAATCTGCATACTCAGTTAATAAGTCGCTTGAACCCAGTTAAAATCGGCATCAACAAATGAGCATTTCGCATTTCTAGCGCGTTTTCATGTCTCCTGCAGTAATTTCGTGCTAAAATCATACAGACACTGAGGTGCACACTGCCCTGCGTGGAATAAACTGTGTAACTCTGCGTTACTATAATAAGGAGGAATTATGGCAGAGAACGAGAATAATGAAAATGAGACGAATGACGTTGATAGCGCCGTAAAAGAGGCCGAAGATATTATCAACAATGTGGCAGAGTCCGAAGAGTGTAAGCCAGAAGAGCCAGCCTGCGGGCACGACCCAGACACATTAGCTGCATTAGCGCGCGAGAGAGCCGATTTTATGAACTTCAAGACAAGAGCGTCGAAGGAGCAAGAACGTTCGCGAGGCTTTGGGAAACGTGATGCAATATTGACGTTAATTCCCGCGATTGATGAGGTGGAACGCGCAAAGGAACACGGTGACGTGGATGCTGAGTCGCCAATAGGCAAGATTATCGCGAAGATTGACGAGGCGTTTGAGAAGTTAGGCATCAAGAAGTTCGCGGAGAAGGGTGAAGAGTTCGATCCCAAGGTTCACGAAGCCTTGATGAACCGCGACGCAGGTGAGGATGATGAAATAGAAGAAGGGAAAGTGCTGATTGACAATATAGTCGAAAAGGGCTATAAACTCGATGATGACATTATCCGGACTGCAAAGGTAACTACTGTCAGCAAATAGGAGAAATATGAACGAGCAGAATTATTTCAATAAGGACTACTACAAGACACTCGGACTGAAGAAAGATGCGAGTGAACAGGACATCAAGAAGGCATTTCGTAAGCTCAGCCGGCAATATCACCCTGACAAGAACCCAAACAACAAGGCAGCGGAGGAGAAGTTCAAGGAGATCACTGAGGCGCACACTGTTCTGGGCAATCAGCAGGAACGCGAAAAGTATGACCAGATACGAGCGATGGCAGGCGGTGGCCCCCGATTTGCGGCAGGCGGAGGGAACGGCGGGTTTCAGGACTTTTTCGGAGGCGGTGCGCCGTTCGGTGGAGGAACCAGTTTCCGCAGTTCAGGTGGCAGTTACGGAGGCGGTGGGTTCGGTGGCATCAATCTCGACGACATTCTGAGCAGCCTAGGCGGTGGTGGTGGGTTCGGTAGTTCCAATGGATTCCAACAAGCCGCGCCAACCACACCTAGTGAACCTCAAGTCGACAAGACGATAAAAATTAGCTTCAAGAATGCGATTTTCGGTGCCAAAGTCAAGCACCGTTTCAAGGACGGGTCCGAGGTGACATTCATTATTCCTGCAGGCACCAATGACGGTAAAATCTTCCTGGTCAAGAGCCCCAGCGGTAAAAAGGAGCGCGTTAAAGTCACAATCAAAGTGCCCGACGCAACGAAGTTAACTGAGCCCGAGCAGCAGAAACTCAAGGACGCATTGACATTTCTGAGATAGTGACACTGCTTCGTGCTAAACTATTATTGTAGTGGTAAACTTAACGAAAAAAGCAGTCGAGCAAGCGTTCGATTTAATAGTCGCGCAGAAAAAAAATGCGACTAAGCGTCCCCAGCAAGTCAAACTCTCACAAGAAATTGCGGCATCCATAAAGAATAGGCAGAACTTTCTTGGGCAGGGCTCAACCGGAATCGGGAAGACCTATGCATACTTAGTGCCTATTATTCTGTCGGGTGAGTGGACCTTGATATCAACCGCCACCAAGCACCTGTCGACCCAAATTGTAGAAAAAGATTTAGCGTTCCTGAGTGAGATTTTTCCAGATGTTAGTTTTGCTGAGATGAAGGGTGCACGCAACTACTTCTGCCCCGCAAAAGCGCAAGAGGCACTTAGCGAGTTCAATAGCAGTATTTTTAACGCAGAAGGGGAGATGCTTGACGCCGAGAAGTATGACGAATATCTCTCGGGAGGTAAACTAGACGACTACACTTTAGCGATGCTCTGGGTGTTGAAACATACTGGCGGATCCTTCAATTACATTTCGCAGTGCCCGCACAAATTAAAGCCCGACCAAGAGCAGAGCTTAACGGCGTCCTCAATGGGGTGTGCACTAAAAGTCGGTGACCAAAACATTAAGGGTAAGACAACCCACGCCAAAGCAGATGCCAACAAATCGAAGAGTTGCAGCTTTGCACTTGAGTTTAAGTGTCCGCTTGCTAACGCGATCAATGACGCTGCCAGCGCAAAAATACTGGTGACGACCCACGCCAACGTGGCGTCTTGGATAAATAACGAGGAGTCAATGGGGGTGTTGTCGGGCGTCAATGACAAAAACCGTCCGATTTGGGTCGCCGACGAAGCACATGAGCTTGAAGGTGTGCTTGAAAACTGCTGGTCAACAACACTCTCAAAGGTCAACATCAACGAGTGTGTCACCCGAATCGAAAAACAGAACACAATTAAGCAGTCGCCAATCTCGGCCGGGACTATAAAAACTATCCGGTCACACTGTGAATCCCTATTGAAAGAAGTCGAGTTATCTTTCAAGAAGCACTACAAGCCTACAGGTGGGTCGAATTACGGCGAAAAAACAGTGACGATAAAAGAGCTTGACCAAGGTATAGTTGACCAGATTAATGAGCTACTGTCAATTCTTGAACTCCAGGAGAACTTGCTTCGAGAGTGCATTTCGAACAATAGTATTCCCTCAAACTTGGGTAAGAACTTGCTGTCCGAGATTTCACGTTTCAAAGAGTTGCTATGCGGCGCGAAGTATATGAGCACTGAGGAATCCCCGCGAGTGCTTTATTTGACCCAGTCTGTTGAGAAGCGTAAAGAGGAGTATGCCGTCAAGAACTTTCCGCTGAATATAGCACGGGACCTGTCTGACTCGATGCGTGAGATGAATTTGATTGCGCTGTCTGCAACTATGAAGGTAAATGACTCATTCGACCCGATAGCGTCAAATCTTGGCTACAAATTCTCGGGGACACCATTTCGCAGTTTCGACGCCGGCACAGTTTTTGACTACCGAAAGCAAGGTATTCTCTACGTCCCAGATCAGGATGACTGCCCAAATCCAAAGACAAACCGTGATGAGCATCTTGAACACTTTATGCAGACTTCCGCCGAACTAATTGAGCAGGCGAAGGGAGGTGCACTCTGCTTACTGACCACAATACGCGAAGCCAAGACCTGTGCCGAATACCTACGAGAAACACTGACTGGTGATATTGAAGTGCTTTCATTCGACGACACCACGAATCTCGAGGAACTCGTTGAAAACTTCCGTGGCAGGAAAAACTCGGTTCTCGTCGGCACACGTGGCTTCTTTCAAGGCCTTGACCTTCCTGGGCAAACACTGCGCCTCGTTCTAATCAACAAAATCCCGTTTGCACCACCCTCTCCGATTACTCAAGAGCGCGAAAAGTTACTAAAACAGCAGGGCGAGAACTCGTTTATGCAAGTTTCCGTGGTCCCCGCCGCGCAACTTCTAGCTCAAGCAGCGGGGAGGTTAATCCGCAATGTTGATGACAGGGGAATAGTGGCGGTGTTTGACCCGAGAATTAAGACTACGGGCTGGGGGAGAGTGATCCTAAACTCACTTCCACCATTCTACAGAATCTCATCACTTGACGTCTTGTTCAAGTCAGCAAAGGGCCTTGGCAAGCTCTCTAGTGAGTGAAACGTTGCACATTGCGCTCATCACCGCATAATACGGTTGAACGCATTAGCCCATAATTCTCCCAACGCGGCATACCCCTTAGTTGACAAGTGGACACCATCTGAATAGAAAAATAGGTTAGCGTTGTCCTTGAAGATGTTAAACCCATCGAAGTCACCCGGAAAAACGAATGGATCCTGCTCAATAATCTTATCAATCGCGCTGTCAATTTGCCCTGTTATGAAGGAGTTAGTCTGCGCAGTGTCGTCTTCTGCGCCGTATTTCCCCTTAACGTAAATCGGTTTGCTCAATATAATATACTCTATACCCGACTGCTCAAGGCGCGCGACCACACTTTGCATTTCCTGCAGGAAGTTACCGTAATTCGAACTCAACGCATTATTTGTCCCCATCATCATATGCACGACTTTGATGTTCTTCTCCTTCAGGTCATTGAAAACGAAGTCATCTTTTGCCAGGTCCCCTGCAACTGAACCACCCACACCGTAATTCTCAAGCGAAAAGCCAGGTCCTAGTATTTTGAGCGCGGTGTCTGGCGCGTTAACACATCGATAAGTGGAATAACACATAGCACCACGAGTCAAGGAATCACCAACAAACCCGATTTTCGTCACAGTCTCTGGCAACTTAACGCGTAGGAAGATCTCAATTGCGTCGATGTAATCTGTAGAGTCGGTTAATGTTCCAGCGAATGTGCCGTTAAAATGCCAGCCACCCCACTTTGAATTGTTCGCATGCACCCGGTAAAACACGTCGTATTTCTGCACAATCGGACCGCTCAGCAGAATTTGCACAGCACTTAGCGCCCTCGACTTCTCTTTTTGTAAACCACTGCCATTGACTGACCAAGGTGTCCAAGTCTTAATATCATTCATAAAAGCACGGTATTTCACTCCTGAACTCTCCGAAAACTGCGTATTAGGATCAAGCTTGATGTTCAAGTCCGAAATAGGCAGCCCACGGTCAATCGTCCCGCTCATCAGGCCGTTCATTCTGGTATTGTCTTGTCCAACCGTTGGGATGGTCGTATAGTATGAAATCGAACTACCCGTGTTGTCCTCTGCGTCATTCGACTGAACACCTTTTGAATCCAGAAGCTTAAGTGTGTCCTTTGATTCAGCACGGTTATTCCTAATGCGAAGTTCATAGGCGTCAAGAACATTTTTGCCACTAAGATCACCGGCAGCTTCACCAGCGTTAACCCACGGCTCCCAGTCCGCGCCGTTGAAGAAGTGAACTCGATAATATAGCGTTAAGTGCTCGGAAGTCTTAGTATTCACGTTGATTTTGATTGCCGAAATTGCATTGCCCTTGCCCTCCCAGCCCGCAGTCTGTCCATTCGACCTGGTCTCTTGCCACCCGCGCTCGGAACAATATGCTGAATATTCTACACTAGCGTCAAACTCATCGAACTGTGCTTGAATTTGAAACTGCCTTAATGTTTCATCGCCTAGTGGGTCCCCCGCCGACTCGCCGTCACTGACCCAAGGTTGCCATCCAGTCGAAGAAATGTCTGCGTTGTAGAAAAACCCATTGCGCTGGTCATCTTGTAGAACTGGTGAACTTGAATTAACACCTGCACTCTGCGTCAACTTTAGATCCGCGAAAAATAGCGTTCCTGACAGGGCAGTCAAGCATACAAGACACACGAGGACTGCTGTAATTGTGCCGCGCGGTAACTTTCTTGCACTTGAATCGTGTGACGTCAATATTCTACCACCTCTAGATTATCGTCAGGGTTCTCCTCAACAACTCTACGTACATTCTCACTGGTCTGCAAAAATAGGCGGTAGTTAATCCCGAACTTGTTGGCGCGGTTAGCAAAAAGTTCATACGTTAGCTTGTTCGTATTGTAAAGTGTGTTCAGATTGGATGGTGCGCAATGGTTTAGAGTAATATGGTTCGTTAAGTTGTTGGCAAGGTTCGTGGAAATAATTCCGTTGATGTATGGCTCTGTGACGAACACTATGCAGTCATTGTGGATAGGATCACTCACAGTGTGTTCTAGTTTGTCGATAATCGTCTTTTCGGCGGTTAAATCAAGCATACCGCCATTGTTCTTGAAGTCCTTAACGTATGCCAAATAGTCATTGCCTGGTTCGAAAATCTTCACCGACCCGAAGTAGAGGAGTGGAACTAGTATGAAGGTTAAATAATATAGCGGTTTAATTTTTGCCCGCGCCACCAATTGTATTAAGAAAACGCAGACCACTGGTATGAAAACCGTCAAGCAGACTGTCTCAAACTTCAGCACATAATAACTGCTGCCTTTCGCTGCGACATACATGTAGACATACAGAGCAAGCAACACTGCAGTCGAGACCATTAAAAAGACATTTAACAGGTCGAGTGAACGACTCCTGAAGAGCACACGGTCGTAGATGACGAACGCTAAGATTATCAGTATTATAGCATAAACGAAGTATCTAGGCATCGTGGGGTATCCGCCTTGAATTAACAGCGCATCAGAGGCATTTGGCGTTTCGGGCGACGTCAAGAATAGTAGCAGAATGAGGATCAGTGAGATCAGGCTCAAAGTTAGAGGCGGTAGAACCCAAATCAGTTTACTTTTATGGACACACCGCGTGGCAGTGACTATCAGGACAATTAGAACTACTGGTGCGGCAATAAACCAAGTCGTGGTGATCGCGCAAAGGACTATGAACCCGTAAATACAAACCAGCCGTCCACCTCCGTGATTCGCGGCCAGCAGTAGCGTGCAAATAACCAAGACATAGCCGAGCACAGGGACGAAGGAATAGAAACCGTTACGATACATCGGCGTGATAATGAAAACTGCAAGCGCTAGTGAAAGTAGTTGGATGATGATATAATCGCCAGCGCCCTTATTTTTCGCGTGTGGAAGAACAACGCGGCGGTATAACTTGTGCACGAACACTGTCAAGGCTAGTGTTGCCAAAGCGAGCGCAAGAACCTTGAAGAAGCTGTAAAAATACACCATCCAGATAGCACTCGGGTCCGACACGCTCGAAATTAGCGAGCGGCTCAAAAGCGAAGTTGTCCATTCTTGCCCTGCGGTGTAGCTGTCGTTGAAATATGAAGAGTTGTTGTCCGTGAAGAACTTCCCGAAAATATAGAGGTGGTTACCGCTGTCATCTTCAGCTTTCGCTAAGTTCTGCAAAATCTTGTGGTCCGAGAACTCCAAGTGCGTGAAACCGTTCATGAAAATGCAAGCGCTGTAGAAAAAGAACACCAGAGTGGCAGGAATAAAATCTAGCATACTCCGTTTCGCGATGACCAACTCTCTCTTCCCGAATAGCACCAAAATCGCGGCGAACACATAAAGCACAAGGTTAAAAACAAGCGGACAGAGCTTCACTGATGACCAATAAGTCCCAAGCGCAAATGTCGAATAATACGCAAAGACCAAGGAAATCGACAGCAGCACCCTAAATGGAAAGTTAAAGGCAAGTCGGGCTGGGAGTGGAAGATACCGCACTAATATGACAATGGCGACGAGCGGTAAAGTGATTTGCGAAATAGTTAACGCGATGATTAACGCGAGGACCAACAAAACGATGTCTAGCATCTTCTTTCCGGCCCTCAAGTCCACCAGAATACTCTTTTTTGAAGACTTGCGCGACTCTATAATGCCCTCGGCTTCGGAGTGAGGTGACTCCAACTCGGTCTCCACAATTTTCGGTAGGACCTGTGTTGCTTCAGCATCAGAACTAGCCATTTGCACCCGCCTCCGCACGATTTTTCGCTAGCTCGGCAAGTAACTTTTGTCGCTGAACTTCACTAGTGATTTTGGATCCAGTATACGGGTCGCGCCCTGCGTTGATCATTATCTCGGCGGTCGCGGCATTCTCTAGCCTGACCTTATTGACTTCTGCCTTCGCATCGCCTAGCGTGGGGTATGTTGTCGAAATGGTGTAATTAGCGCTCTGGAAAATATACAGAGTCAGCAGTAGGCACATCAGAATTATCGTCATCTTCGGAACAAAGCTCTCCTTCTTGAACTTCAGCCCGACAAATTTACTTACCCAAGCACCCAGTGGCACGAAAAGAAGTAGTGTGATCGTGAAATAGCGCCCTTGAATACCGTCTATATGATCCGCACTTTCTCCGAGTTGCATTACTGACCAAGAAGTATACATCACATAGCAGATAACGGCAAGAAAAAGCATCCAGCATCCAGTAAAAATCGGTGTGGAGAGTTTCGGCAAGTTTTGCAAGAATTTCTTCTCCGACTCAGGGCGCCAAATAAGAAGGACTAGCAATAGGACGAAGATGATGCATATCGGCAAGACTGTCAACTTGTACTGGAATGTGGAAAATGTGCCGAAAAAGCCACGGTAAAATGTTTCAGAATAGTCACCGAGGAATGTGTTGTAGAGGATGCGGAAGATGAGTGAAGGATGTTCAACAAGCGGGCTGACATTATTGGAATAGTCGACAAGGTTACGTCCGATGTGCGAAGTCCACCAAATCATTGTGATGCCATATCCGAGAATGCCAAGCAATCCGAACGCCCACTTCTGAATATTGAATGGCACTTTTGCGAGACTACCTGTATTAGCAGCGAACCGATTTTTTGACAAAAACAAGAGCGGGAACAGCAAGAAAATGTTGTTCACTTTGGTCAGGGCACTCAGAACGCCTATCAGTATTATAGCACAAAGCTGTTTCTTAGTCAGTTTTTCAGTAGTCGTGAATATGTTCAGGAGAAATACTATCACTGCAGCCATAAAGATGTTATTCACGTTGTCGGGTGAGACTGACGGAGCTTGATGCAACAACATCGGCATTAACGCGAGAAAGAGTAAGAGCCATTTGCCGACGTTGAGACGCTTAATTAGGAAGAAGAAGCAGACGATGTAGAAGATTAACGAGAAGAGCGACCCGAAGAAAACTAGGCTTCCTGGGCTATTCCACACGAGTTCACCGAACCAGATTCCCAAAACACTCGGCGCGTAAAGAATAGGGGAGTAGTTGGCATAGTGGCAATATGTTCCGGCTCGGTCATTCACGTCGATTTTTTCCGCCCAGTCGAAGGAGAATTTGTTGTAGAGCTTGTTGTCAAACTTGTCTTGCATCATTTGCGGGACGTAAGAAGTTGTGGGGCAAAACGGACCATCAATCGTCACGGAATATGCGCGTTGAAAGTGCCCTTCTGCGTCAGTTTGACTAAGAGGTGCGACTGCAAATAAACTAGCGAGCCCGAAAACGACCGCCAAGATTAAGAACGCGCGTTCTGGTGCGGACAAAACTCGTCTCAAACTAGCCTTCAGAGCGTGAGGCGATGTGTGGGATTTCTGAGTGTGTATTAAATCTTCATTGCTCAAACTTGTGGGGCTACTTGCCTTCATATTCTGCTCCTAGAACTCGTTTGAAGGCGTCATACCAGAACTTTCCTAGAATTTCATGCCCTTTCGCGTTCGGGTGGATGCCGTAGATGTCATAATTATCTCCATTCGCGCCGACATTTGCAAACCAATCGGCAGCCGCAGTGTCACCCATAAATACGGCGGGATCCTGGTTCGCTATGTCGTCCATAACTAGCAGGTACTCGTCAAGTGAAATATTATCGTTACTAGCGCGCGTGTTTTCGCGGTTTTGTCCAATAATATAGGTCGGTCGGTGTATAATAATCTTCTGAACACCTGCACTTTCGAGCTTTCTAATCATCTCGGACAACGCGGTCCGGTAGTTATCCTTGGTCCACAGTTTCGTCACGCCACCAGCGAGCGCATCATTGGTCCCGAGCATAATCTGCACATATTTAATCTTCTTGTCTGTGATGTAGGTCTTCAAATAGTTCGCGTCCATTGCGGCGTCATACGCTTGCGACTGTTCTGCACCGAGTGATAGGTTCTCGAAATTGTAGTGCTCATAGCCGATTAGGTCCGCTTCTATATTTGCAGCAGAATTCGGGCACTTCTCGTCCTTGCTAGGGTCCAGGTCCTTCGAGCAGCCGTAGCCTGCCATAATTGAGTCACCGATGAATGCTATTCCAGGAAGCCCTTCTTTCCACGCCTTTGGGTCAGTTTTTGGCGCCTCTTTCTTCGGTTGCTCGCTCTGCACTGGCTCTGGCTCGGCTTCTTCTTCGTGTTTCGCGTTTAGAAGTGGATTTTCCATTACGGGGACTTTGGGCTGTAATTCTACTGGGACAGGCTTTTCATACCATTGACTACCGGGTGCGATGAAGTAGCATGCGAATGATAACGCGGTTAGGACAAGAAATACTGCGGAAATAATTAACTTGTATTGCTTCATTTTGCTCTTATTTTCGGCTGCTACTGGGTGCTGTTTTTCCATTTTTTTCACCTCCCGATTTTTTGTCTGATGTATATTTGTCAAGCAGATTTTTCAAATTCTCATCAAGTTCAACAATAGGCTCTACTTTAGCCAATCCTTCTGCCAGTGAATTTGGCGTCACTATATCGAATTTCTTTGTATTACGCGGATGCCGGACACGCTGCAGAATGGGGTGTTCAACAAAAATCCAGCTGAGAGTCGCGAATATCACGGTAAGTTCGATAGTTGTGATGATATAGAGCCAAATCGGCGGTTGTGGTATATAATGGTTGATGACAAACACCATAATTATCTGCTGGAAGACCCATCCGTAAATGTAAACGCCATACGAGATGTCATTTTCACTTGTCAATTTGCCGAGTTTGCCGAATGTGCACGAATTGCTGAACCAGAGTAGAAAATATGTCGCGAAGGGTGCGATAAAGCCAAGTTTATTCTCGTTCATTTCGGGGACTAAAACTAAATACGCGATGCAAACCAACGCACAAATCAGTGCCACAATCCAGTATAGTTTCTTGACCTTCTCCTGAATCAAGTAGACAAGCGTTCCGCCGAGGAAAATCGGGACGAGTCGCACCATAATTTGGAAAACGTTATGCCCAGTAATTGGTTGAGATGATGGGTCCCAAAGTATAAAGCGTGAAAATGTGAACTGCCCTATAACACCTGCTGCCCAGATAATTCCTATTGCCCACTTATTGCGCGTGACCACCCAACTCAACAGCAGTCCAACGATTAAGTAACACGAAAACTCATAAAACAGCGTGTAGAGCGGTCCGTTCCAAGTGTGCACCACTGGGGTGTCAACAAGTGTTTTGCCAATGCCGTAGTGGTCCTGCCAGAGTGAAAGCGTTAAATTCTTTAATAGATAACTAAGTGGAGTGGGCTCCTCAGACATATAGCCCTTCAGGCTGCCGTCGTTGATGAGCTTCGCGAGCGGTGCGAAGAGTATAACTACCAGAACCTGGATCACTAGAAATGCAGGATATATGCGCGCAATCCGCTTGACAAGGTAGTTGCCTAGATTAGTGTGCATACGGCTTGATGCGATTAAATAACCCGAAATGCAGAAGAACCCCGCCACTGCCCAGGAACCCAAGTCGACGCCGAGCACTTTCGGGGGCTTTCCGTATCCGCCGAGGATGAACGCGTGGGAAACGATAACCAGTAGTGCAAGAAAAAGGCGCACGAGGTTCAGGGAGTTCCGTTTTGTGTTGAACTCCTTATTTAGGTTGATCTGTTTCTTGTCTGCTGCAGTCATTTCTATAGTGTAGCACAACTGTGTGTCATGTTAAGGTAAGCCGAGTTCTACAGTACCCCCGCTGGGATTACTACTCGCTACGCTGTCCGCAATGTAGCTCAGTTGACTCCTACAGTACCCCCGCTGGGATTACTACTCGCTACGCAAGCAGACTCCTTCGTTCGCGGTTAGAATCCTTCAAACAAGTTTGATGATTCTACGCTCACTTCAGTCGTATCGAACCCAGGACACCCTGATTAAGAGTCAGGTGCTCTAACCAACTGTCATATTTTTGCCTCGCTCCTCAGCGCTCGCTTCGCTCGCTATATCGTCGCTTTCCGGCGCGGACCTCGCCTCGCCTACGCCTCGGCTCAAGCACACTTCGCTCGTTTAACGCTTCTGCAGAGCAGGCGCTACTCGCTACGCTGTCCGCAATGTAGCTCAGTTGATTTCTACAGTACCCCCGCTGGGATTCGAACCCAGGACACCCTGATTAAGAGTCAGGTGCTCTAACCAACTGAGCTACGGAGGCGTGTTGATTGTAGGTGGCGCTAGTGAGGCGTCAACACACAACTAGTATATTTTAGCAAACTTGAGGCAAATTGTTAAATCGCCCTGCACCTAGACCGCATCGAAGCAAGAAGTTGCACCCGTGTGGCAAGTCGGCCCGTCTGGTGTCGCCAGGAACAGCAGTGCATCGTCGTCGCAGTCCGCACGAATAGATGTGACGTGTAGGAAGTTCCCCGAGGTCGCACCTTTCACCCAGAGCTCGTTGCGTGACCGAGACCAGAACGTCGCCAGTCCAGTCTCCTTCGTCTTCTCGATTGCCTCGTAATTCGCAAACCCCAGCATCAAAACTTGCCTTGTCGCCTCGTCTTGCACTACAACAGGAACTAGCCCGACGGAATCCTGATCAAGCGTCTTCATCGATCTCATACTCCTCAACCCCCTGATATGCGTGCTCGGCGTCAAAGTCCGGCTCTGCCCAATAGCCCTTTTTCCGGTCCTGCTCAAACTCTTCACGTGTGGCAGCCCTGGCGTCTTGCCGCTGGTGGAACTGATCACGCTTCTCTTTGCGCGTCATCCGGCTGACCCTCTCGTTCATGTCAATGCGCGTGTCTTCGCCCCGTATATTCGAGTACAGTATCTCTGAACCTGCAGAAAACGCCGGCTCGAAGCTAAACGCGTAGTACTCCTGCTCAGTCTTCACGTATTTAGCACGCGAATTCGTCGTCAAAATCCTGACCTCATCATGCTCAACTGCACCAAGTTTGGTCAACTCTTCCTCAACGCCCACTTTCGCTAGTCGGTCTGCAAGGTATCCCACCGCCTCGTCATTCGCGAAGTCTGTCTGCAACACCCAGTTTCGCAGTTTCTCACTCTCCACCTCAAAATACGGACTACTCGCGCCGCCCTTCTTCGTGATCTTGAATGTTGCTGTCTGCCCGTCACGCTTGCGGTGTAGTGGTTTAATCGTTATCTCTTCGAGTTCGTCTGCCGCCTGCGCAGTCTGCACGTATTCGTTCGCCTTAACTTCCTGGACGAGCCTGCCGAGCTCCGAAACGAATACATCAAGCCCCGCGTGTGTCGCTGCTGAAACCGAAAATGTAGTAACACCTCTAGACCTGAACTCCGCTGCAGCAAGTTCTGCTAAATCGGATGCTGCTCTGTCATCAATCTTGTTCAGTAACACAAGTTTAGGCCGCTCCAAAATCGGTGACCCTGAGTCATTATGTAACTCATCATACCGCGCTAACTCTTCAACAATTGTATCGAAATCTGAAATGGGGTCACGCCCCGGCTCGTAAGTCAAGCAGTCGATCACATGAACTATCACTTTTGTGCGCTGGATGTGCCGCAGAAACTCGTGCCCCAACCCTTTACCTTCAGAAGCACCAGGAATCAGACCAGGCACGTCAGCAACCGTAAAAGTGAAACCGTGCGATGACACTACACCAAGATTAGGCGTCAGCGTGGTGAACGGGTAGTCCGCGATTTTTGGACGCGCCGCTGAGATGGCAGCAACAATAGAACTCTTTCCAGCGCTCGGAAAACCCACCAGGGCAACATCAGCCAGCAGTTTCAGCTCGAAAATGAGGTCAGCTTCCTCACCCTTCACGCCGTTTAATGCAAAACCTGGTGCCTTGCGTGTCGAGGAGGCAAGTGCGGCATTACCGAGACCACCAACCCCACCTTTTAGCAGCATAAACTCCGCGGTCTCGCCAGACATATCGACAATAGTTTCACCTTCACTCGACTTTACCACTGTCCCCACGGGCACCTCAAGAACAAGGTCATCGCCACGTTTCCCGTCTTTATCGCCACCGAGTCCTTGTGTCCCCGAATCAGCACGTCTTGTGGAGTTGAAATGGAAGTCTAATAATGACTGGATTTGTGAGTTTGTCCTGAGAATGATTGACCCACCGTTTCCGCCATTACCGCCGTTCGGTCCTGCTAGCGGTTTGAACTTTTCACGCCGAATTGAGGCGCACCCATTCCCACCGTTCCCAGCTTTGAGGTGCACTACGGCACGGTCAATGAAGTCTACCAAAACTTAGGCTGGCACGACGATGTCGACGACTTTACGGTCACGCCTCTCGCCAAACTTAACTTCACCTTTTGCGAGTGCGAATAGAGTGTAGTCTTTACCTAGACCAACGTTCACACCAGGGTGGAAGGATGTACCGCGTTGACGGACGATAATTTCACCAGCATTAACAATTTCACCACCGAAGCGCTTCACTCCGAGTCGTTGTGCATTTGAATCGCGACCATTTTTTGATGACGATGCTCCCTTTTTATGTGCCATACTATTCTACCTCCTAAACCTAACTACGCTTTAATTCCAACAATTTTCAACCGAGTCTGCTCTTGGCGATGACCCCAACGCTTACGATACCCAGTCTTGTTCTTATACTTCATGCCAACAATTTTAGTGCCACGTTCTTGATTCAAAACCTCTGCGGTCACTTTAACCTTTTCCAGCTTCGAAGAGTCAGCAACTACGCCTCCCTTTTCGTCCACGTATAGGACTGCTGGCAGGTCAACTTTTGCTCCGTCAGCAAGAACTTTTCCCTTATTGTCTTTAATTCTGTTAACAACAATTACATCATCAACGCTTACTTTTGCTTGGTTTGCACCAGTCTTTACAATTGCGTATGTCATAATTTCCTTTCTAACCTATCTATTGTAGCGCGTATTGGTCTAAAAGTTAAATCAGTTCTGCTACACTATAGACATTCGACTTGGAAACGGCGTAGATTTGGTCAACATTGGCAGTTTTGCCGACGTGTTGACTTCGGATGCTGGCGCCTGGAAGAGGATGGTGTTCACTGGGAACGAGTTGCGCGACGCGTTGACAAGGCCGTCAGAATTTGAGACACTGGCAGGGAAGTGGGCAGCGAAAGAGGCGTTTGTCAAGGCGTGGTCAAGCTTCGAGATTGGAGTGCCACCCAAAATCCCCGACAACCTCTGGAGCGAGATTGAGATTCTCCGAGATGTGTATTCTAGACCGCTAATCAGGTTAACTGGCAGGACAAAACGTGCCTTCGAAGAGGAGCACCCCAACGCCACCATCACGCTATCGATTTCACACGACTCCGCCCCCCACGACACTCCGCACGCAGCGCACCCACTAGCGCAACAGTCCGCACCCCACGCCTCGCAGTCCACGCCTTCCGCAAGCTGCGTGTCCAACATTACTGCGCCGTCAGTGCCGCCAGTGACAGTCCCTGAAGGCTATGCAATCGCACAAGTCATCATCATTCACCCCCATTCACTCTAAGGACATCGAGGCACCATGCGAACTCAAACGCCGTCTGTTTCCAGGAGTTGTAGCGCCCCGAAACCCCACCGTGCCCGGCTTCCATTTCGCACTTGAGCAATGCGTCATACCCGTTTTCCTGCAACTTCGCCACCCATTTTGCAGGCTCAACGTAAAGCACCCGTGTGTCGTTCAGAGAAGTAGTCGCTAAAATTCGCACCCCGCGCTTCTCATTCACGCATTTTTCAACCCCTGTAGTTCGTGTGTCCAAAGGGGCAATGTTTTCATACGGCGAGTAACTCTTCATATATTCGTAAACATCGCGGTCCTCAACTGGGTTTCCCCATTCCTCCCACTCAGGGATTGTCAGTGGCAGTTCTGGCTTTAATATACTCGTCAAGGGGTCCACAAACGGCACGTCGGCTTCAACCCCAGCGTAAAGCTCAGGCGCAAGGTTCAAAGCAGCGCCGACTAATAGGCCACCAGCACTACCGCCATTCGCAATGAGCCTGTCTGGTGCGGCAACCCCACTTTCGATCAGCCACTTCGAGCAGGCCACGAAATCAGTGAAACTGTTACGCTTCTTGAGCAATTTCCCGTCAAGATACCACTTCCGACCCTTCTCCGACCCACCTCGAACATGCGCAACTGCGAAAACCACACCCCGATCAAGCAATGACAACCGTGGCACAGAAAAGTAGGGATCAAGCGAAATGCCATAACTACCATAGCCGTAAATTATCGTCGGGCGGGCAATCACACCCAAATCATCATCACATTTTGCGCCCTGCACATTTTCATGTTTCTTGTACACAATCGACATCGGAATCTTCTCGCCGTCTTCCGCCTCGACCCACACACGCTTTTCGCAGTATTCCGCCTGATTAAACACTGTTCCGTCCGCTAGTGCTAGAACTTCGTGCTCATCAATCAACTTCTGCTCAGCGTTCCTGACGTCAAGTGCCAGCAACTTTGATGGAGAGGTGTACGAAACGTAGGACCAACACACAATAGGCGACTTGAAGTCCGTTGCACTTGCCCCAACTGAATAGATCTCAAGTCCCTCAGGGCGTATTTCGGATGCCCGTCGCATTGCTTTGACCTTATCGTCGAGAAAGTCCTGCATTTTGAGCAAATACACCCTGTTTAGCGTGTCTTTCCGCGCGGAAACTAGTAGGAAGTCCTGATAATACGACACCCCGTTGATTTTACCCCATTCCACCGAGCTAGCGAACCTACCGAGTTTCTTGCCCAACTTCGCTGAGTTTGAGTCTTGTGAATTAGCACTTTCTGCACGAATTTCCAGCTCATATAGGTCAATGTCAAAGTCGTCGGAGTCGCGATTGTGCACCAAAAACGCTAAGTTCTGGTCAGTCAGTAGCACGATTTCTGCTTCAACATCCTTTTCCCGGGGCAGTATGCATTCGAACACACCACTCGGATTGTTGGCGTCAAGTATCCAGATTTCGTCACTCGTTTTTGACGTCGACTCCAAATATAACCACCGTTTGTCCCTAGAAATGTCAGCCCCGACGTTAAACCTCTCGTCGTCTTCCTGAAAAACTAGCACATCCGCCTCGACTTCAGTCCCAATCTCGTGCCGCCAGACCTGAAAACTCCTCCAGGTATCGTCAAGTCTAGTGTAAAATACATACCGACCGCTGACGTCAAAAGTTGCACCTGCCGCAGTGTCGAGTATTACATCATTTAGGTCCTCACTAGTGTTCAAATCACGAATATGTAGCTCGTATCGCTCGTTCCCCTCAACATCAAATGCGTAGAGCATAAATGCACCGTCTTCGGTAATGTCAGAGCTACCGAGGCTGTAGAACTCCGCGCTGAGCTTCTTCACTTCAACATTTGGGTCAAAAATCACTTCAAACTCATCCTCGCGCAGAGTGTCCGACTTTCTAGGCATCCAGTCGTCC
The DNA here is from genome assembly GCA_031273495.1 of Candidatus Ancillula kalotermitis. Taxonomy (GTDB): domain Bacteria; phylum Actinomycetota; class Actinomycetes; order Actinomycetales; family Bifidobacteriaceae; genus Ancillula; species Ancillula kalotermitis. The sequence continues at coordinate 39,270 of JAISRT010000020.1, forward strand.
TCATTTACAACCGGGAAACGGCAAGTTAGCGCGTAGTTTAGGCCTTCAACAGTCTGCGAAAAGTACCAGAAATCGCCTACCCGTGCCGCGACCGACATATCAGTTTCCTTGGTCCGCGCCTTAATCTCAGCAAAAATCTGTTCCTGGAGCTCATTAGTGTGTGCAGTTCTCTTCTCAGTCTCCGAGTTCTGACTGTTCAGGAATTCCAACACATCTACATCATCCTTCGCGCGCATCCACTCATACTCGTCAATGAAAACATCGCCGTGGAATATACGCTCAGTTGCGACCTTCTTCACCATATATCCACTCTTTCTTCAGGTGCAACATACATCCCATCGCCTGGCTTGACGTCGAATGCCACCTGAAATGCATCAAGGTTACGCACAGTGTTCGCTCGAAACTCAGCAGGGGAGTGCGGGTCTATGGCAAGTAATGTGGTAGCGAACTCGTCAGTCGCCTTATTCCGCCAGAGCAGTGCGAACGCCTCGAAGAACTTCTGCACGCTAAATCGGTCTGCAAGGAGTAGTTCATCAATTGTTTCGAAGCCACGTGCTATACTATAGGAAAGCAATGCGATTTTCAGTCCTGCGAGGTCTCCCACGTTCTCGCCAGTAGTCAATTTGCCGTTGACATGTGCATCAGGATTACCTTCAAGTTGGAGTGGGACAAATTTATCAAACTGTGCATTGAGTTTATCTGTGAGTGCGTTAAATTTCGCTTTGTCCTCTTCGAGCCACCAGTTCTCAAGTTCACCATCTCCGCCGTATTCTGAGCCTTGATCGTCAAAACCGTGCCCAATCTCGTGCCCAATAACTGCACCAATTCCGCCGTAATTTTCCACTTCTGGGCGGTTCGGGTCAAAGAAGGGGGGCTGAAGAATCGCCGCTGGGAAGACTATCACATTTTCTGGTGGGTTATAATACGCGTTCACAGTCTGTGGTGTCATATGCCAGAGCAGTTTGTCCACTGGCTGCCCGATTTTCTTGCACTTTTCCGAATAGTTGAATCTGAGGTAGCTGAGCATATTTTCCCAGAGTGCGTCCTGAAACTGCAGGTCGGAGTAGTCATGCCAGTGCTTTGGAAGCCCAATTTCATAGGTGAACTTACTCAACTTGACTAGCGCCTTCTCCTTCGTTTTACTTGACAGCCACTTCGCCTCGCCAATACTCTTTCGATACGCCTTAATCAGATTTTCTACAAGGTTCTCCATTTGTTCACGCGCTTCTGGTGGGAAGTATTTCTCGACATACACTTGCCCAATTTCGTCACCGCAGAATGAATTGACAAGCGAGACACCCTTTTTCCAGCGCGGCGGCTCAGTTTGCATACCCGAAAAGATGCGTGTGTATTCAAATTTGAGCGCTTCTGCCTTTTCCGTCAAAACATTTGCAAACGCCTCTACTAAATGACACTTTGCCCAGTTCTTCCACTCAAGAAAATGTTCAGCATTCCATAGTGTTTGCATATTTTCGAAAAAGTCTACTTGGTTAATGTCAACAACAGTGTCACCGTCCACTTCGGTATACAACTCATCTAAATGGAAATCGGCAAGCAGACTGCAGGCTTGCGAAAATAGCATCGGGTTATGGGTTTCCTGCACAATTCGGCACCTCGCGGCATCCCAATGTAACTTGGCAATCGCGGACTCAAACTTGAACACTTTCGCCGCGTCCGCACTCAGGACTGTCCCAGTGCAGATGTAGTCAACTAGATTCTGCAGTTTCGTAGTCGCTAACTCACGTAGTTCTTGATACTGCGGCTCACGATAATACGACTCGTCTGGCAAGCTCAACCCCCCTTGCGCAAAGTGCAAAGTGTTAAAGTCTGGGTTGTCGAGGTCGTTGTAGACATCAGCCCGCAAGGGTAGGAGCCCGAAAGTGCTATAGTTCTTCACTAGCCAATCGTTCAAGTCACCCCAGCTCGCGAGATTCTCCACTTCTGCGAGCAGTTCAACTAGCGGTGCAACTCCTCGTGTTTCAATGGCATCGACATCCATATAGCTTGAATACAGCCGAAAACTCAGTGGTATTGACCCTTGGGACCCACTATCCTCAAGCAACTCGCGCTGCACTTTTAATGACTCCTCGGCAAGTATGTCGAAACTTCCCCAACGAGGCTTATCGCTCGGGATTGTCGTATTCTCCAGCCACTCGCCATTTACCGCACGGAACAAATCATCTTGCGGACGCACTTTTTCTACATATTCACTCATATTTCAAGTATACTGCGCTAGTATGTCAAATTGGCAACGATATTGATGCACCCGCGCCTATTGTCACCCACCTTGTCATCCTTGTGGTGTCCGTCCC